>RZZR01000093.1 GCA_009929795.1 Deltaproteobacteria bacterium
TTCGAAAAAAACCAATCACGAATTCTGGATTCGATCTTTCGTTCAACGGCCACGGAAATTGGTTGTGGCTTTCTCGCCGGACGCCAACCGATGTCGAAGGGCTCGATATCCGACCCGAGACCAGGGCATTTGGACATCCGACGCGACGCGGTCGGATTGGCTGGCAATTACGGGAAGGGAGGTGTTCATGGCTGCCCCCTGGATGGTTGCGGCCGGGTTCAAAATCGAAAGGAACAATCGGAACGAACACGGCCACTGGCTACCACGCCTCACGGCCACCGTCCAGAGAGGTCAAGGACCACCGTCGTACCTCACCCTCCCACACCCAGCTCATGTCCGGAAAAAATGATCGCCATGGGTCGCAAAGGGACGGTGGCCGGGTTCACGGGAGATACAGCCGCAAATACCGAGAACACGGCAAAGGCCGTCACTTCACGATCCGGCTAGGACGGGCTTGAACTGTCTCTTCCTTGATGGTAGCTCGGACACTGAATTTGCGAAGACCCGGACCATTCCCATGAACATCCTTTTCATCGTCCTCGTCCCTCTCATTGGAGCCGTGCTCCCACCCCTGGCCATCAGGCTGGGCCGACGGGTATGTGCCTGGACCACCGGGGCCGTGGCCGCCGTCTCCATCGGACTGGCCCTCTCCTGCCTTGCCTCGGTCTTCGATGGGCATCCCCCGACGGTGGTCTGGCCGTGGCTGCCACGATTTGGGCTGGACATCGCCCTGCGCATGGACGGTCTGGCCGCCATGTTCGTCCTGCTCGTCTCGGGCATCGGTCTTCTGGTCATCTTGTACGCCCGCTACTACCTTTCGGAAAAGGACCCCATGGGGCGTCTCTACGGACAGCTCCTCCTGTTCATGAGCGCCATGCTCGGGGTGGCCCTGGCCGACAACCTCCTGCTCCTCGTGATCTTCTGGGAGCTGACCTCCATCTCGTCGTTTCTGCTCATCGGCTACTGGAATCACCGCGCGGACGCCCGCCAGGGGGCCCGCATGGCCCTCATCGTCACTGGAGCCGGAGGCCTGGCCCTGCTGGCCGGGTTGCTCCTTCTCGGTCAGATGGCCGGAACCTTCCAGATTTCAATGCTCCTCGAACGGGGCGACCTCATCCGCAGCCATCCCCTCTACACCCCGGCCCTGATCCTTATCCTCGTCGGAGCCTTCACCAAATCGGCCCAGTTTCCCTTCCACTTCTGGCTGCCCCGGGCCATGGCCGCCCCGACCCCCATCAGCGCCTACCTCCACTCGGCGACCATGGTCAAAGCCGGGGTCTTTCTCCTGGCCCGGCTCTACCCGGTCCTGTCCGGCACGGACCTCTGGTTCTTCCTCGTCGCCGGGGTCGGCCTGGCCACCCTGCTCACCGGCGCGGTCATCGCCCTGTTCCAGCACGACCTGAAGGGCCTCCTGGCCTATTCCACCGTCAGCCACCTGGGGCTCATCGTCCTCCTTTTTGGTCTGGACACCCCCCTGGCCGCCGTGGCCGGAGTCTTCCACATCATCAACCACGCCACCTTCAAGGCCTCCCTGTTCATGGCCGCCGGGATCATCGACCACGAAACCGGGACCCGGGACATGCGCCGCCTGAACGGCCTGTGGAAGTACATGCCCCACACCGCCGCCCTGGCCATGATCGCCTCGGCGGCCATGGCCGGCGTGCCCCTGCTGAACGGGTTTCTGTCCAAGGAGATGTTCTTCGCCGAAACCCTGCACGAAAATCTCCTCGGACCCATGGGCTGGATCGTGCCGACAGGGGCCGTCCTGGCCGGTGTCTTTGCCGTGGCCTATTCGGCCAGGTTCATCCACGACGTCTTCTTCAACGGCGAGCCCCGTGACCTACCCAAGTATCCTCCCCACGAACCTCCCCGGTTCATGAAGATTCCGGTGGAGATCCTGGCCATCCTCTGCCTGGTGGTGGGCATTCTCCCGGTCCAGACCATGGGTCCGTTCCTGCACCTGGCCGCCGCCAGCGTCGTGGGCGGGCCCCTGCCCCCGTACAGCCTGGCCATCTGGCACGGGTTCAACCTGCCGCTGCTCATGAGCTTCCTGGCCCTGGCCGGCGGCCTTGGCCTCTACGCCTGCAGACATCCCCTCTTCACCTTCCGGGAAAGGATGAAGACCGTTCCCGACGCGGCCAAATACTTCTGGTCGGCGGAAGGGGCCTTGACCCGGACGGCCCGAGTCCTGACCCGTTTCGCGGACGACGGAACCCTCTGGAGGCCCACGGCCCTCCTTCTGGCCTCCGCGGCCCTGGCCATGATCTGGCCCCTTGCCGGGGGAACCATCACCGGACCCGTCCCGGCCCAGGGGCTGGACCCCCTGACTGTTCTGGGGGGTTTGATCCTCATGGCCGGAGCCCTGACCACTGTGGTCTGGCATGGCCACCGCCTGGCTGCGGTCGTCGCCCTGAGCGTGGTCGGCCTGGTCATGTCCTTGACCTTTGTCCGCTTTTCGGCCCCGGATCTGGCCCTGACCCAGCTCTCCGTGGAGGTGGTAACCATCATGCTCCTCCTCCTGGCCCTCTTCTTCCTCCCCCAGCGGGAGGCCCCGTCCACGCCATGCGGCCGAAAGACGGCCAATCTGATCCTGGCCGGTTCCACCGGGGCAGGGGTGGGCCTGCTGGCCTGGGCCGTTCTGACCCGGCCCCACGAGTCCATCTCGGGATTCTTCATGGACTGGAGCCTGCCCGGTGGAGGCGGGGCCAACGTGGTCAACGTCATTTTGGTCGACTTTCGCGGCTTCGACACCCTGGGCGAGATCACGGTCCTGGCCGTGGCCGCCGTGGGCATCTACGCCCTTATCGACACACTGAGGCTCGCCTCGCCCGGGGCCGACATGGACGGCCGACCCTGGTGCCTGGAACGCCACCCCCTGATCCTGTCCCAGATGACCCGGTTCCTGCTGCCCCTGGCCCTGCTGGTCTCGGTCTTTCTCTTCCTTCGCGGACACAACGCCCCGGGCGGGGGCTTCATCGCCGGACTGGTCACGGCCGTGGCCCTCATCCTCCAGTACATGGCCAGCGGCATCGCCTGGGCCCAGAACCAATGGAGAAAAGATTTTCACACCATCATCGCCTGGGGCGTGCTCATCGCCGCGGGCACCGGACTAGGGAGCCTCATCTTCGGCCACCCCTTCCTGACCTCGGCCTTTGGCCATTTCCATCTCCCGCTCGTGGGCGAATTCGAACTGGCCAGCGCCATGTTCTTCGATCTCGGGGTCTTTTTGGCCGTGGTCGGGGTGATCATGCTCATCCTGGCCAATCTGGGGAAACTGGCCCGGCACGGATCCGGGCAAAGGGGGAAGGCCTGATGGAACTCCTCGCCGCCCTGGCCGTGGCCGTCCTTGTCGGTTGCGGAGTCTATCTGATCCTGGGGGGAAGAACCTTCACCGTGGTTCTCGGACTGTCCCTCCTGTCCTACGCGGTCAACCTCTTTCTCTTCTTCAGCGGCCGGCTGATGACTGCGGCACCGCCCCTGGCCGTGGGGACCCAGCCCACGGCCGATCCTCTGCCCCAGGCTCTGGTCCTGACCGCCATCGTCATCGGCTTCGGCATGACCGCCTTCGTGGTCATCCTGGCCCTGCGGGCCCGGGGCGAACTCGGCTCCGACCACGTGGACGCCGGGGAGGATCGGCCATGAACCATTGGCTGACGGTCCCCCTCGTCCTTCCCCTGATCGCGGGAATGATCAACCTTCTTCTGGTCCGACGAAACCCGGCCTTGCAGCGCGTCGTGTCGCTTTTGACCACGGTCTCCCTCCTGGTCGCGGCCGTGATCCTCTGGAACCTGGCCGCCGCCGGGGCCGTGGAGGTCTACGCCCTCGGCCATTGGCCCGCGCCCTTTGGCATCGTTCTGGTCCTGGACCGCCTGAGCGCCCTCATGCTCTTGACCACGGCCATCCTGGCCCTGCCGGTCCTCATCCATGCCACCCACATGGACGACACCCTCAGCCGGGACTTCCATGTCTTCTTCCCGCTTCAGCTCCTGGGCCTGAACGGGGCCTTCCTGACCGGGGATCTCTTCAACCTCTTCGTATTCTTCGAGATCCTGCTCATCGCCTCCTATTGCCTGGCCCTGCACGGATTCGGCCCCGCCCGAACCCGAAGCTCCCTGCACTACGTCATCCTGAACCTTGTCGGCTCCAGTCTCTTCCTTCTGGCCCTTGGCACGGTCTACGGGGTCTGTGGCACCCTAAACATGGCCCACCTGGCCGCAAGGGCGGCCGAGGCCCCGCCCGAATCGGCCTGGCTGCTCTCGGTTGCGTCCCTCCTTCTCCTGACCGTGTTCGGCCTCAAGTCGGCCATCGCCCCGCTGTTTCTCTGGCTCCCCCGGCTCTACGCCTCGGTGCTGCCCTCAGTGGCCGCCCTGTTCGCCATCATGACCAAGGTCGGGGTCTACGCCATCCTGCGGACCCAGAGTCTGATCTTTCCCCCGGACGGGCCCGGGGCCGAGGCGGCCGGACTCGTCCTGCCCCTGGCCCTGGTCACCCTGGGCGCCGGAGCCCTGGCCGCCCTGGGCAGCCATCGGCTCCGAAGCCTCCTGGCCCATCTGGTCATCGTCTCCGTGGGCACCCTCCTGACCGGCATCGGCCTGTGGAACGCCGACGGCATCGCCGCCGCCCTGTTCTATCTTCCCCACACGACCCTGGTCACGGCCGGGCTCTTCCTCCTGGCCGACGTCACCAGCCGCCAGCGCGGGGACCTGGACGACAGGCTCGAGCCGGGCCCGCAAATCTGCGGACCGGCCCTTATCGGCGGGCTCTTCGTGCTCGGTGCCGCCGCCGCTGCCGGACTCCCCCCCCTGTCCGGGTTCATTGCCAAGGTCCTGCTCCTCCGGGCTGCGGGAACAGGCATGGAGTCATGGGTCTGGCCCGTGGTTCTGTCCGGGGGCCTGATCGGAATCGTGACTCTTTCCCGGGCCGGAAGCACCCTGTTCTGGAACAGCCCGGGCCCCTGCCTGAACGTCGAAACAGGGTGGGCACGACTGGCCCCGGCCACGGTTCTTATCCTGGCAGGGGTGGCCCTTGCCGTCCTGGCCGAGCCCCTGGCCGAATACACCCGGGCCGCAGCCCTCCAGCTTCTGGATCCCCAGGCCTATGTCCTGGCCGTCATCCCGGAGGCAAGCCCATGAGACGATGGATCCCCCAACCCCTGTTCAGCCTCTTTCTCTGGCTCGTCTGGCTTCTGCTGGCCAACTCCACGGCCCCGGGCCAGATGGTCCTGGGCGGGTTCCTGGCCCTGATCCTGCCCCTGTTCACGGCCAGGTTCTGGCCCGACCGGCCGTGCATCCGCCGCCCCCTGGTCCTGACGGCCTATCTGCTGGTCTTCTTCTGGGACATCGTCGTGGCCAATCTGACCGTGGCCCGGCTCATCCTCGGCTCTCCCAAGCGACTTCGCCCGGCCTTCGTCCGCCTGCCCCTGGATCTGAACAACGACTTCGCCGTGACCGTCCTGGCCCACACCATCTCCCTGACCCCTGGAACGGTCTCGTCAGACCTGTCCGAGGACCGCAAAACGCTGCTCGTCCACGCCCTGGACGTGGATGACGAGGCCGGAATGATTCGACGCATCAAGACCCGGTACGAAGCCCCCCTGAAGGAGATCTTCCAATGTTGACCATCGCCCTGACCGTGGCCTTCTGCTGCATTGGCGCGGCCCTGGCCCTCAATTTCTGGCGGCTTTTGCGCGGCCCCGGCCTGCCGGACCGCATTCTGGCCCTGGACACCATGGCCATCAACACCATCGCCCTGCTGGTGGTTCTGGGCATTCACCAGGATCTGACCGAATTTTTCGAGGCCGCCCTGCTCATCGCCATGATGGGCTTCGTCGGGACCGTGGCCCTGTGCAAGTACCTGCTCCGGGGCGACATCATCGAATAGGGAAAGCCATGCTGCTCGAACTCGTCATTTCCTTTTTCCTCATTGCCGGAGGCCTCTTTGCCCTCATAGGGTCCATCGGTCTGGCCCGCCTGCCCGACATCTTCACCCGCCTCCACGGCCCGACCAAGGCCACGACCCTGGGCGTTGGAGGCATTCTCGTGGCCTCGGTCCTCCACTTCAGCGCCAAGGGCGAGGGCCTCAGCCTCCACGAACTTTTGATCACCCTCTTTCTCTTCGCCACCGCTCCGGTCAGCGCCTACCTCATCGCCCGAGCCGCTTTGCATCTGCGCAAGACTTCAGACAAATCCGACGACCAGGGCTGATCCCTTTCCGTCGAACAACTCCCGCCCATCCATCCCCTTCACCCAACCCACGCACAGCCGGGCCTTGGGCTGGCCGGTATTGGCTATCGGCCATACCCCCACAGAATTGGGTGCATTCCCTTTCATTGTATCCTTCCGGTTAAAATGAAAATTTTTTTTGAAAATTTTTTTTCATATGTTGACAATATAAAATTATGAAACTAGGAAATTTACCCATCTTATGTTACATAATAAAAAAATGTGACACAAACGGTTTTACTCAACGTCATGGCCCACAAGGCCAAAGGAGGGAGTCTCATGCTCGAGATCGAAAAAGTCATGTCCACGGGTCAACTACCCAAATCCGCGGACCCGACCACCTATGCCATGGTCCAGGTGGACCAGGACAAGTGCGAGGCCTGCGGCAACTGCCACGAGGTATGTCCCACGGGGGTCATCCAGGCCGTGGGAAGCGACGGCAAACACCAAGTCGTTGACCCGGCGGCCTGCATCAACTGCGGCCAATGCCTGCTCAACTGTCCCTACGGGGCCATCTACGAACAGGTATCCTTTGTGGACGAAATCCTGGCCAAAATCAAAGACCCCAACACCATCGTGGTCTCCATGCCTGCTCCGGCCGTTCGATACGGCCTGGGCGAACCCTTTGGCATGCCTCCCGGAACCTATGTCGGCGGAAAGATGCATGCGGCCCTGCGCAAACTCGGCTTCGACCTGATCTGGGACAACGAGTTCACGGCCGACGTGACCATCATGGAAGAGGGCACGGAATTGATCAACCGCATCGCCAAGCCGGATAAAAAGCACCCGCTGCCCCAATTCACGTCCTGCTGTCCGGGCTGGGTCAAGTTTGTGGAGACCTTCTACCCCGAACTGCTTCCCAACGTCTCCACCTGCAAATCCCCCATCGGCATGCTCGGCCCCCTGGCCAAGACGTACGGGGCCCAACAGACCAAGACGGACCCGAAAAAAATGTACACGGTGTCCATCATGCCCTGTATTGCCAAGAAATTCGAAGGGCTTCGCCCGGAGATGAATGCCAGCGGCTATCGGGACACCGACGCCACCATCACCACCCGTGAACTGGCCTATATGATCAAAAAGGCCGGGATCGATTTCGTCAACCTGCCCGAGGTCCAGCCCGACCCAATTCTGGGCGAATCCACCGGCGCGGCGACCATCTTCGCCACCAGCGGCGGCGTGATGGAAGCCGCCCTGCGTCTGGCCTACGAGGTCCTCTCCGGCCAGAAGCTGACCAATCCCGACATCAAGGCCGTCCGGGCCAGCGAGGGCATTGTCACCGCCAGCGTGGACGTGCCCAAATTCGGCAAGGTCAACGTGGCCGTGGCCAGCGGACTCGATAACGCGGTCAAACTTTGCGAGGAGGTCAAGGCCGGGAAATCCAAGCACCACTTCATCGAGATCATGACCTGCCCCGGGGGGTGCGTGAACGGAGGCGGTCAGCCCCTGGACCCGAACATTCGTGTTTCGGACGCCGGGTCACCTCTCCTGAAAACCTACAAGAAACGCTTCGGCATGTGCTAGGGAGGACACACAATGAGCAATACCATCAAGGAAGTTACACGTCGGTGCTTTCTCAAGGTCGCCGGTGTGGCCACGGTCATGACCGTGACCGGCATCCACTTCGTCGACACGGCCAAGGCTGCCGCTCTTGATTTCATCGGCAAGAGACAGACGTCAGTATACAACGCCGACGCCAATATCTATGCCGTCAGAAAATCCCAGGACAACCCCATGGTTCAGAAGATCTACGCCAAGGACGGTTTCCTGCACGACGGCCCCTGCGGTCACAAATCGCATGACCTGCTGCACACCCATTACACGGATCGCAGCGCCGAGCTCAAGAAGGTCCGTGCCAAGGGTATCAAACTGAAGCTGTAAAAACGTATCATTGCCCCTCCCTCGCAACCTGAGGCAAGGCCACGGACTGAACCAAGGGTTGCGTTTTATTCCGATCCCGACAAATTTTCGATGGCCGATTTGAGAAATATTTCGATTTCGACCTGCTGCCAAGTGACAATGGGTGGAAGGTCCCGCGCTTGGACCAAATAGGTTTGAAACGTCTCCAAATGAAACAACGCCCTTTTGCGCACCTCCTCCCCGCCTGTCGCCGAAAATCGATCCGCCAAGGCCTTGCCCAGATTGAAGTGCGCCAAAGGATACGGGGTTCTCTGCAAGGCTGCTTCGTACTCCTGGATGGCCAGATCCATGTTGCCCTGCCGGGCGTGAATGACCCCGAGGTCGTTGTGGGCCTCGGCGGCCTCGATGGTGCCCTCGCAGCAGTCGATCACCTTGGAGTACCGGGCGATGGCCGCCTGATATTTGCCCATGGCCAGGAATCGCTCACCCTGGTGCAGAAGCGTGCGGGGATGCTCTCTCCCGGCTGCAGCCGACATTGATCCGATCATAATCAAGGCCGTCATGGCCACGGCAAAAAGGGAACGGATGAACATGAAACCTCCTGGTGAAATCCCTTTTAGTGTTACTAATTATAAATTCGTATTTTAATACTTTGTAAATATCAAGAAATTTTTATCGAATTTGAGGCTTGGACATGACCGCTCATATTGATCGGAGCATACGTCAAGGGCTGGTGGGCCTGCTTCGCCCGACTGAGGGGCAAGCTGTGGAGCAAATACGCGCCATACTGGCCGAATTCGCGGCCATCGTTGTTGATGTGAAGGACTTTTCGAGTTCGCAAAACGGCAAGGTCTGGACCTGCGCGGTCGTTCAGGCCTCAACGGACGTCATTGGGGCGTTCACCGGACGCTTGGGCCGAGTGCCGGACGTACGAGTCAAATCCTTTGTATTGTGAGGCATGCCATGAAACCGATTGAATTGTATCAAAAAATTGTCTTGGGAGCTGTGGCCTTGTTTGTGCTCGGCACCGGATTGCCCCCCGTCTCTCACGGGCAGGAATATCGGCTCGACGACATCACGGTCACGGCCCGGGGC
>RZZR01000094.1 GCA_009929795.1 Deltaproteobacteria bacterium
GGCCGGACTCACGGCCGAGTTTTTCTCACGGTCGAAAAATTCCCTGATCGTGGCCGCTTTTGCCGCGGGCCTGGGCACCTTTGCCCTGGCCGGGATCCTCTTCGTCTTTTTCGGGTGAGAACCGAAGCCACCATCCCCGATCAGATCAAAGAAGCCTGAGGCTCCAGTTCCAGGTTCCCGGCCGGTCCTTGAGTCGGACTCTCTTGGGCAGTGGTTCGTGCATGGAGACGAGCATGGTGTACCCTGCTTCGAGGAGTTCATTTTCCTGGTCCCGAAGATCGATTCCCCAGTTAGGGTAGACCCAGGTGTCCGGGCCGTACTGGATGATCCAGGATTGTTCGCCCTTGGGGCTGTCGATGGGCACGGCCGTGCGCGGTCTGGAAGGGAGGATGCGGGAGATGGCCTGGGGCCAATGGCCCCGGGTGACCACTCCGAGAGGAATGGGGCTTTGGTCCGAAAGATTCAGGAAGGACTCGCGGTCCAGCTCCGGGCTGACGATGGCCCCGCAACAGCCCAGCTGCCTGACGGCCTCAATGGCCATGGCGTTGGCCAGATTGCAGAAGGGTCCGGCCCAGATGCGGAGGCCCCGTCCCTGGTCGGGAAACAGGGCCATCTGCCAGGGGGAGTTGAGGACAAATCGTTCGGCGTCGACCTTGAGTAGGGCGTTGACGGCTTTTTGCCAGTCGTTTTGCTGGTTCGGCCACAGGACCGGCGGGAGCCACCACCAGATTTTGGCGTACTGCCCACGGGGCATGGGATCAGGCGGGCCGGGCTTGCACCACAGAGCCGCATTGGGGCCTAGGGACTTTGGCGCCTTGCGGAAGAGGTGCATGGTTTCCGGACGCCGCCCGCTCCGAGACCGGAACGGCCTGGGCGTCGGCAGTTTGGGGGTGAAGGATGATTCCCTGGCTGGTTCATCCTTGATCGCGGGCATCCGGTTTTCCATGTCCCTCAGGGCGTCCAGCAATCCTTTTTCCCGGCGGTCGACAAGAAAAACCGAAGTGTTTTTTTCCGGTCTGGCGTCTTTGGGCAGAGAGAGGGGGAAGCGCTTGCCGGCCGGGGAAAAGGCACGGATTCGAACCACGGAGTGGCCGGGCTGGTCTTCGAAGCCGATCCGAAGGGTGTCGCCGGGGAGCAGTTCTTCCCGGGGGCTCAGCCATGGCTTTTGGGGAGTGCCCTGGATGGAGCCGATCATCAGCCCCGAGGCGGTGCGGCCGTCGTTGTCGGTGGGATTTTTGGCCCTGTGGCCGAGAAAATTGAAGTTCGTGCTTGGCCGGCCCAGGGCCCGGTCCAGAAATTCCTGGGCAGATTTCCGAACCTGGGGATCGTCGCTATGGTCTCTAAGCAGTGAATAGGCCTTTACTGTGTGGTAGACGTAATGCGGACCCTTCTTGCGGCCCTCGATCTTCCATGCCTTGATGTTCGGGATGTCGCGGATGGTCTTGACCAAAGGGCCTAGACCGAGATCCTGACAGGAAAAGAAACGACCGTTTTCGCGCCCTTCCCGATAGAGCCGTCGGCAGGGCTGGACGCAGCGACCCCGAAGGCCACTCTTGCCGCCAAGATAGCTGCTCCAATAGCAGCGGCCGGACACGGCGTAGCACAGAGCCCCGTGAACGAAGATTTCCAGTCCGAGACCCTGGGGGCAGGCCCGGGCCATGTCCTTGATTTCGTCCACATCCAGTTCCCGGGGGAGGACGACCCGGTCGGCACCCAGGGCTCTGGCCACGCGCAGCCCCGAAAGAAAACTGACGTTGGCCAGGGTGGAGAAGTGGATTTCGCCCTCGAATCCGGCCTGGCGGGCTAGGTCCGACATAGCCAAGTCCTGGACGATGAGGCCATGGGGTTTGACCATGGCCCGGAGGCGGTCGACGAGACGGCCGATTTTGGATTCCTCGCCGGGTTTGAGCAAGGTGTTCAGGGTCACATAGACCCGGCGGTCCAGATTGCGCGCCAAGGAGGTGAGCCCGGCCAATTCGGCCAGCGAGAAGTTGTCGGCCTCCATGCGGGCAGAAAAATGCTTCAGGCCGCAGTATACGGCGTCGGCGCCGGCGGCCAGGGCGGCCAGAAAGCTTTCGCGGTTGCCGGCCGGGGCCAGGATCTCGGGTCTGGGGTCATTGTTTTGCATAGAGCCAGCAGCGAACCTCGTGGTTGGCCCCCAGGGATATCCATGGCGGGCGGTGGGTGGAGCAGGCGGGGAGCCTTTCTGGGCATCTGGGGTGGAAGCCGCATCCGTCTGGAGGGTGCAGGGGGGAAGGGATTTCCCCTTCGAGGATGGTCGGTTCCGAGGTCCGGTCCGGATCGGGGACCAGGACCGCAGCCAGCAGGGCCTGTGTATACGGGTGGGCCGGGGTGGTGTAAAGGGACGGGCTGGGTCCCTTCTCCACGATTCGGCCCAGGTACATGACCGCCAGATCGTGACTCATGGTCCGGACCACAGCCAAATCGTGGGATATGAAGAGGAGCGTCAGGCCGAGGCTTTTCTGCAGTTCCCTGAAGAGGTTGATGATCTGGGCCTGGATGGAGACGTCCAGGGCCGATACCGGTTCGTCGCAGACGAGAATTTCGGGCTCGAGGGCAAGAGCTCGGGCGATAGACACCCGCTGGCGCTGTCCTCCGCTGAATTCATGCGGGTAGCGGTCGGCGTGGCCGGGCCGAAGCCCTACCTGGTCCATGATTTCGGCGACTCGATTTCGACGTTTGTTGGCAGAGCCGTAGCCGTGGATGATCAGTCCCTCCTCAATGGCCCGGCCGATCTTTTTTCTGGGGTTCAAGGAGGAAAAGGGGTCCTGAAAGATCATCTGAAAGGCCCGTCTGGTGTCTGTGACGGCTTTGCTTCCAGTCCAGGCCGGTCGGTTTCGGTAGAGGACCTGCCCGGCGGTTGGCCTTTCCAGGCCGACGGTCAATCGGCCGAGGGTGGATTTTCCGCAGCCCGATTCGCCGACCAAGCCGAGGGTCCGCCCCGGAGCAAAGTCGAGATCGACCCCGTCCACGGCCAGAAGGGTCTGAGTGGGATTGCCCAGACCCCGGCCGATGCGGTAGGCCCGGGTCAGGTTTTGCAGGCGGACAAGTGGTATGTCGTTCATGGGGCCTCCGCATACAGCCAGCAGCGGACCATGTGGCCGGGTTCGGGTTCGGCGGGGCCTGGAGACTTGGCGGTGCAGACGGTCATGGCCTTGGGACAACGGTCCGAGAAATGGCATCCCCGGGGCAGATTGTGGAGCTCGGGGACCGTGCCAGGGACCGGTTTGAGTGGAGTGTCCGGGGAGGAGTCAAGGCTGGGTAGGGCGTCCAGCAGGCCGACGGTGTAGGGGTGTAGAGGACGTCGGAAGAGATCGCCGGCGGATGCCCGTTCGACGATCCGGCCGGTGTACATGATGGCCACGTCCCGGCAGTTACGGGCCACGACCCCGAGGTCGTGGGTGATGAGGAGCATGGACATTCCCTTGCGCTCCCGAAGGCTACGGAGCAGGGCAAGGATCTGGCCCTGGACGGTGACGTCCAGGGCCGTGGTCGGTTCGTCGGCCACGAGCAGGTCAGGATCGCAGGCCAGAGCCATGGCGATCATGACCCGCTGCCGCATTCCGCCGCTCAACAGATGCGGATAGTCCCTCAGACGTCCTCTGGCCGAGGGAATGCCCACCAGGTTCAGCAGTTCTTCGGCCCTATCCCTGGCCTGATCCCGGTTTAGACCCAGGTGGAGGCGCATGGCCTCGGTCATCTGATCCCCGATGCGCAGCACCGGGTTTAGGGAGGTCATGGGCTCCTGGAAGATCATGGATATGTTCCGGCCCCGGATGGCCCGCATGTCATTTTTCGGAAGGGTCACCAGATCGCGGTCCCTGAAGATGACCTGGCCGGAGGCGATTCGGGCCGGGGGATCGGGCAGGATACGGAGGATGGACAAGGCCAGAAGGGTCTTGCCGCAGCCGGATTCCCCGACCACGCCGAGGGCCTGGCCCGGATCGAGAGTCAGGCTGACTTGGTCCACGGCCCGAACCGATCCCCGAGAGGAAACGAGTTCCGTGGTCAGGTTCCGGATGTCCAGGACCGATTCATTTGGCATAGGTCGAGGCATGAGAGGTGCGGACTCGTTCATGGCCAAAATTGGTACGACAAAGCGGTTCCGAGGACAAGTCGTCGTCAGCTGGGAACAGTTTTTGCGACAAACCAGCTGGCCTCCATGCCGAGCAGTTTTCGTTTCGGTCACGTCGGTGGGCGTACAGAATCCGGCGAACGTTGAACTGAACCAGTCGGTTTTTTTTGCGTCCTGAGGTTCCGGCCCTTGCCGAGGTCGGAGTTCATGCATAGAATTATAGTTAGAAGATTAGGAATTTATTCGCAATTAAAAACTTTATTGACAGCGGGCTGGTTCTGTGTTTCGCTTCATCAATCCGGCAGGTTTTGCCGGAGGAGGGAGGGTGCAATGTTCTGCTGGAGAAAACGCAAGAGATGCGGCCGGGTGTCGGAAAAGGGGGCCTTGCCTCTGACCGAACTGGAGCCGGGACGTTCGGCCCTTGTCGTGGGTGTTGAGTCTTGTGGAAAGCTCATGGGCCGTCTGGCAGCCATGGGCGTTTTACCCGGCAGCATGGTGACGGTTCTTTCCAGCCCTTCGGGAGGGCCGGTTATGATCTCGGTCAAGGGAGACACTTTGTGTCTGGGCCGTAGCATGGCCGATAAAATTCTGGTCGGTGTCTGAGCCGATACCTTGAAACAAGGCGGTCAATGCGAGCCGTCCGGGGAAACCTGGGCGGCTCGCCTGCTTTTGGGCGGATCTATTCGGCCGAAGGAGCGTAGACCCGGAGGAATGACTGGACTTCGGTTACGCCCTCAACGCCCCTCGCGTGGGCGATGGACATGTCGATCTCCTCCTGGGAGCCGACTAGTCCGAGGAGGACGACAGTCTCGCAGTTGACGTGAGTGACGTCCACATTGGTGGACCAGATTCTCTTGTCGGCAATGAGCTCCTTCTTGACTTTGGCCACCACGGTGACCCCATCAACGGTACCGCAGGGGTCGTGGTCGGGGTCGGGTTTCGGTTTCATGTAGGCTGTCACCCGCCCAGCACCCTCTTCATTTTGCGCTATTTCAAGGGCCCGGTCGCGGGCCTCGTCGCTCTCATATTCTCCCACCAGATAGACGTCTCCTAGGTAGACGTAGGGCGTGACGTCCAGAACGCCTACGAGGTCGTCATTCATGAATTTGGTCTGGATGCTGCGCTTGATCTTCTGATCCGCAGTCACGTCCTTTATGTTTCGCTGGTCCACGGCCACGCCGTAGATGGTTCCACACCCGGCTAAGGCCCACAGGGCCCATAGCAGGGTCAAAAGCGACACGATGGTCTGTCGGTTCATGGTGTCCTCGCTTGACATGGTGAGACAATGAATCAGGCCCGGCCACAACAGGTGCCCGGAACGCAACCTTTCCGGGAGGGATGCTCTCCGCAGCAGCCATGGCCTTTGGCATCGGGCACGGACCTGCCGGGCGAACCGGTCAGAGCCGAGGTGGCCGACAAAAGCCGGCCGACCTTGGACGATCCGCAGGCCGGACAGGGCGGTTCGGCATGTCCCGAGAGCTGGATGTCCTCGAATCGATTTCCGCAGGATCCACATTCAAATTCGTAAATGGGCATGGGCGCACCTCCTTGATTGAAATCTTTTGCCGCCCCCTTGGCTCGTTATCGGATCAGGGACAGCCCCTGGTAGACGCTGACGGCCAGGGCAAAGGCGAATACGGTGTTGAAGCCGAGGCTGAACAGGGCCCAGCCCCAGCTTCCGCTTTCCCGGGCGATGGCCACGATGGTCACGAAGCATGGCGCGTAGAGCAGCACGAAGAGCATGAGGCTGACGGCCCGGGGCAGGTCCCAGTTCGGGTCTTTCGAGATCCTTCGGCCCAGGCTTTCGGTCTCGACCTCTCCCTCTCCCAGCGAGTAGGCCGTCCCCAGGGTGGAGATGATGACCTCCTTGGCCGCGAACCCGCCGGTCAAGGCGATGTTGATCTTCCAGTCGAATCCGGCAAGTCGAGAGATAGGCTCCAGGGCGACTCCCAGGCGGCCGGCCATGGAGTGGAGCAGGGCGGCCTGGCCTCGTTCGTTTTCTAAGGCAGTCAGTACCTCTTGATCCGCTCCGTCGGCCTCAAGTTCGGCCGCCCGGATCTCGAATTCCTGGACTCGGGATTCGGGGAGCTGGGGAAATGTCATGGCCGCCCAGATGAGAATGGAGATGGCCAGAATCACCGTTCCGGCCTTCTTGATGTACTCCCACGTCCGTTCCCATGTGTGAATGCACATCCCCCGCAGGGTGGGCCAGCGGTAGGGGGGGAGTTCCATGACAAAGGGCGTGGCCGGGCCCCGGATGACCGTGGAGCGAAGGATTCTGGCCACGACCAGGGCCGCGGCCCATCCGGTCAGGGTGACCACGAACAGGGCCGAGGCCTGATGGGAGGGAAAGAAGATGCCGGACAAAAGGATGAACAGGGGAAGTTTTGCTCCGCAGGTCATGAATGGCGCGGTAAGCAGGGTGGCCAGTTTTTCCCTGGGGGACCGCAGGGTCCGGGAGGCCATGACCCCGGGCACGGCGCAGCCCCCGGCGATGCCACCAGAAACGATGAAGGGCATGACCGAGCAGCCGTGAAGGCCGAAGATGCGGAAGACCCTGTCGAGCATGTAGGCGATGCGGGCCATGTATCCAGAGTCTTCGAGGAAGGCGATGCAAAAGAACATGATGGCGATGAGGGGGACGAAGCCGAGGACACCGCCGACGCCGTCGATGACCCCGGAGACGAGCATGGACCGCAGGAGTCCCGGGGGCATGAGGCCGGTCACGGTGGACCCGAGCCAGGAGAAGAAGGCCTCGACCCAGTCCATGGGAGTCTGGCCGAGGGTGAAGGTCAATTCATAGATGCCGAAGAGCAACAGGGCCATGATGGACGGGCCGAGAAACGTATGGGTCAGGACTTTGTCCATCTGGTCGGACACGGCGATGCGCTGGGCGTGGGTGTCGTGGGTTAGGACCCCTTTGAGGAGCGAGGCGATAAATCCGTACCTATAGTCGGCGATGATGGCCTCGGGGTAGGTGTTCAGGGTCTTTCGGCAATGCTCGGCCACTGTCTTGACCGAGGATTCGAGGACGGCTCCCAAGGCGCCGGCCTTGCGGCCAAGAAGGGTGATTTCCTCGTCACCCTCGAGATACTTGAGGGCCGTCCACCGGGCCGGATACCTATCGGTCAGAAAGGATTCGGCCTCGATTCGGGCGGTCATCTCGGTCAGGACCGGGTCCAGATCCGGTCCGTACGAAATGGTCAGAGGCCTCCAAGGTCGACGGCCTTCTCGGGTCAGTTCGACGATCTCTCGGAGCAGGCGGTTTTTTCCCTGGCCGTGGCGGGCGATGGTTTCCACCACCGGGGCGTGAAGACGTTTGGCCAGGAGATCTGTGTTGAGGGTCATGCCCTTGCTCCGGGCCTCGTCCATCATATTGAGGGCCAGAATCAGCGGGATGCCGAGTTCCAGAAACTGCACGCAAAGATAGAGGTTCCGCTCCAGTGAACCGGCATTGATCACGTCGACCACAGCGGCCGGTCGTTCCTCAGCCAGATAGTTTCGGGCGACCAGTTCCTCCTGGGAATAGGCGGTCAGGGAATAGGTTCCGGGGAGGTCGATCACGTGGATACGAACGCCCTGATGGGCAGCGAAGCCCTCCTTTTTCTCTACAGTCACCCCGGGGTAGTTGCCCACATGCTGGTGGGATCCGGTCAGGGCGTTGAACAGGGTGGTCTTGCCCGAATTGGGATTTCCGGCCAGAGCGATGGTGATCGGCCCGGATTCTCTGGAGGCTTCATTCATCGACATGGACCTGAATGAAATCGGCTTCGTTATTTCGCAGGGTCAGGGTGAAGTCCTTGAGGCGAAGGGCCACGGGATCCTTGAGTGGTGCTCGGCCAATGATCAGGATGGGTGAGCCTGGGACGAGGCCCATGTCCCGAATGCGGCGGCCGAGTTCACCACCGGAAGCGACTTCGGCAATGACGCCGCTCTGTCCGGCCTGCATCTGGCGTAAGGGGATGGTCTTGTTCATGAATTTTGATTTTATTCCGAGGGTCAGATCCGCCGTGTCCTCGGAAGAGTGACAAGGGTTGGAGAAACACGCGGCCTCTGGACGCGCAGGATAGTCCGATCAGGGACCAAGCGGGCCGATTTCTGAGAGGGCGATCCCGTCTTTATTCTGTCCCAGGTTCAGGGCCGGATGGTGACGGACACGCGGTTGCTGTCGTCTTCCCGGACATATTTGATGTGGTCGGCCATGCGTCTGCTGAGCAGGATGCCCAGACCTCCCACGGGGCGTTCGTTTATGTTTTCTTCGGTGTCCGGACCGGGCTGGGTCAGAGGATTGAAAGGCCGGCCCTGATCGACGATGTCGATGGTTAGACTTTCGGAGGCGCGACCGGTGCAGGTCACGGCGACCTCCCCGTCATCGCTCCCTGCATAGGCGTACGACACGACGTTGACCAGGAGTTCTTCCTGAATGAGGTCGATTCGGGAGAGGAACCGGACATCGTCGGACACAGCCTGGGCTCGATCCATAATAAAGTCCCGCAAAGGTTCAAGGGACTCGGGTCGGGCTGGCAGGCGCAAGGTGACCTGCTCGGGATCAGCCGAGCTTGGCGACGGCTTCATCCTGGGTTCCGTAGACCGGGAAGATGGAGGCAAATCCGGAGATGTCGAAGACCTCCTTGACCATACCGGCAAGGCTACAGAACACGATTTGGCCTCCGGCGCCTTTGATCTTCTTGCCTGTCGCCAGGATGCTCCGCAGGCCTGCGCTGCTGATGTACTCGAGATTTTCGAGATCAATGGCTAGAGCCAGATCCCCAGAATCAATGAGTTCGGAACAGCGTTTTTCGAAATCCGGAGCGGTCACGGCGTCCATGCGGCCACTGACCATGACCACGGTGGCGATGCCCTTCTTGGAAGTCTTGATGTCCATGTCTTCTCCTTGGTGGGGGTGAAACGAGA
>RZZR01000095.1 GCA_009929795.1 Deltaproteobacteria bacterium
CACTGTCGAGCAGGTCGGCCCGGTCCTGGTGGACGACGCCGTGGTCAGCTCGACCCGGGTTCGGGACATGGTCCAGGCCGGTCAGGTCTGGGAAGTTCGGCCCTTGCTCGGCCGGTTCTACCAGGTTCGGGGCGAAGTGGTTCGGGGCCGGAATCGGGGTGGTCGGCTTCTGGGCTTTCCCACCGCCAACCTCCTGCTTCGGGACGAGCTTTTTCCGATGCCCGGGGTGTATGCGGTATGGGCCGACATCGGTTCGGACATTCGGCCGGGGGTGGCCAATATCGGGTACAACCCGACCTTCGACAACGAAACGCTGTCCGTGGAAGTCCATATTCTGGATCTGGATCAGGATCTTTACGGATCCGATCTTCGCATCCATTTCGTGCAACGTCTCCGCAGCGAACAAAAATTTTCCGGTCTGGACGAACTTCGGACCCAGATCGAGAAGGATGTCGCTCTGGGCCGGACTGTCCTCTCGTCTTCCGAGGCCGGGATCGGATAGGCGGTGGTTTCTAAAAACCCACTTTTCCGAATTCTTGGCGATCTGGTTCGCAGCTATCGGTCCGTACTCCGGACCAGATGGCTCGTTTTGGGTATCCTGGCCGGCATCCTGTCCGGGGCCGGGGCCGTCCTCTTTTTTGCCGGGGTGGAATGGCTGCGGTACCTGCTGATGAATGTCGCGGCCGGGGTCGACATCCCCGCTCCGGCCGGTGAGAGCTTTCACGCCGGGCCGGTGGGCGATGTGTTCCGGCCCTGGCTCATTCCAGTCATGCTGGGGGCCGTGGGGGTCGTGACCGGCCTGCTCGTCTCCCGTTTCGTCCCTGAAACGAGACACAGCGGCACCGACGGCACGGATGGCATGATCGGGGTCTTCCACCGTCATGACGGGATGATTCGGCCTCAGGTTCCACTAATCCGGGTGGCTACGGCCATCCTGACCATCGGGGCCGGAGGCAGCGCCGGCCGGGAGGGGCCAATTTCCCTTCTGGGAGCTGGCCTCGGGTCCTGGCTGGCCCAGAAATTCGGGCTTTCGGCCAGGGAACGGCGGATCCTTCTCCTAGCTGGGGCGGCCGGTGGATTGGGGGCTATCTTTAAGGCCCCTCTAGGCGGGGCTCTGACGGCGGTGGAGGTCATCTACCGGGAGGACTTCGAGGCCGAGGCCATTCTGCCGGCGGTTCTGTCCTCGGTCACGGCCTACTCCATTTTCACCCTGGTCTACGGCACCGAGCCCATCTTCGGCATCGCGCCCTTCCGGTTCACGGATCTGCGGGAACTTCCGGTTTACATCGTCCTGGCCGCATTCTGCTCCCTGACAGGCTGGATCTATGTCCGGACGTTTTCCTTCATCAAGTACAAGGTCTTCTGGCCTTTGACGGACAGACTAGGCATGGTCTGGGCCATGGGCCTGGGCGGTCTGACCATGGGTCTGCTGGGCATGCTCTTCCCTCAGCTCCTGTGCGGGGGCTATGGTTGGCTGGAGATGGCCATTCTGGGGAAGATCTCGGTGGCGGCCATGCTGGGCATTCTTTTGGGCAAGACCCTTGCTACGTCCGTAACCCTGGGCTCGGGCCTGAGCGGCGGCATGTTCGCCCCGGCCCTGTTCGTGGGCGGCATGAGCGGCGGGGTGGTCGGGTTCACGGCCCACAACCTGTTTCCCAATGTGGTCACCCAGCCAGGCGGCTATGTCCTAGTTGGCATGGGGGCCTTTTTCGCTGGTGTGGCCAACGCCCCCATCGGCCCGCTGATCATGGTTTGCGAGCTAACCCAGGGCTATGGCCTGCTTGCCCCGCTCATGCTGGCCTCGGCCGTGTGCCTGATCCTAAACCGGAACGTGTCCCTGTACGAGAATCAGGTCAACGACAAGTTCGACTCTCCTGCCCACGCCGAGGACGCCACGGTCAACGTTCTGGAGGGGCTGCAGGTCGAGGATTATTACCGGCCGGGCCGGGTGACGACGCTGGAGGAGGGCACGACCTTCAAGGCTATGACTGATATCGTGGCCAACGCCAACGAACTCTATTTTCCGGTCCGGGACGACCGGGGACACATCACCGGCATAGTGGCAGTCCTCGACCTGCGCCGGGTTCTGTTCGAGGATAGTTTGCGGGATCTTATTCTGGCCAGGGACGTGGCCCGGAAGCCAGTCCTGCTCAGACCGGACGACACCCTGTACACGGCCCTGCTCAAGTTCGTGGATTCCGATTTCGGTCAGATCCCGGTTGTGGATCCCGAGGATCAGGACCGGATACTCGGTCTCCTGGCCCGGGAGGATGTGTTTAATGCCTACGCCCTGACCCTTCGAAGCCTCAGGGGGGAGGGTGGATGAGGCCCGGGTCCGAACCGGATTCGCCGTCATTTTTTGACATTGGTCGGGGCATGATCTAATCAGTTTTGTTTTTCGACGATCACGCGGCCCGGTCCACCCGACGCAATCCATGTCCATGGACCGCGGGGAATGCGGTCGGCCACTCTTCCCAACCACAGGTCATCATGAGCGCACTACAGAAGATCAAGGGCTTCGCGGACCTCCTCCCGCCGGAGAGTGACGTCCACGTCCGCTTGGAGCAGACGGCCAGGGACGTGTTCTCCCGCTTCGGGTTCAGGGAGATCCGCATTCCGATTCTCGAGCGGACCGAGCTTTTCGCCCGATCCATCGGCGAGGAGACCGATGTCGTCCAGAAGGAGATGTACACCTTTGCGGACCGCAAGGGCCGGTCCCTGACCATGCGGCCCGAAGCTACGGCCGGGGTGGTTCGGGCCTATATCGAGAACAAGCTCCACGCCCGGGAAGGGGTGAGCAAACTGTTCACGGCCGGACCCATGTTTCGGTACGAACGGCCCCAGAAGGGGCGGCAGCGGCAGTTCCATCAGGTGAACGCCGAGGTTCTGGGGACCGACGCACCCCAGGCCGACGCCGAGATTCTGCTTATGCTCTGGACCTATCTCCGGCGATTGGGCCTTGGCCGTCTAGGGATCGAGATGAACTCCTTGGGGTGTTCCGAATGCCGTCCGGTCTTCCGGGAGCGACTGAGCGCCTTTCTGTCCGGAGTCGACGAATCGGCCCTGTGCGAAGACTGCCGACGGCGGCGGACCACGAACCCATTACGAGTTCTCGATTGCAAGGTGCCGGGATGCCGGGAGCAGGTCCTGGAGGCGCCGAGAACCGTTGATCATCTCTGTCCTCCTTGCGCCGAACATTATGCCGAGGTCCAGGCCATTTTGGCCTCGGCGGATCTGCCCGTGAACCAGAACCCGTTCCTGGTTCGGGGGCTGGACTATTATCAGCGGACCACCTTCGAGATCCTTTCCGGGGAAATTGGGGCCCAGTCGGCTGTGGCCGGGGGAGGACGGTACGACGGTCTTGTCCGCGAGCTGGGCGGGCCGGATATACCGGGTATCGGGTTCGCCTGCGGAATGGAGCGGCTGGCCCTTCTCATGGGTGATCCCGGAGAGGCCCGGCTCGATTTCTATCTGGCCGTCCTGGACGACAAGGCCCGCAACGACTCCCTGCTTGTGGCCCAGAGGCTTCGCGAGCGGGGCTTCTCCGGAGAGGTAAGTTTCGAGGCCAAGAGCCCCAAGAGCCAGATTCGCCTAGCCAACCGCCTAGGGGCCAAGACCTGTCTGTTTTTGGGAAGTGAGGAATTGGCCCAGGGCCGGATCATGGTCAAGGACATGGCCACCGGGGCCCAGCGGAGCGTGGATCAGAACGATGTGGAGCAGGCCCTTGGCCTGCAGCGGGATTGAGGACCGGCCCCGAAAGGCCCAAAAGGAGCGCCTCCATGGACGAGAGACAGACGGACATAGCCCTGGACAGCCTGGGCGGGTGGAAGAGAACGCACGACTGCGGACAGCTGAAGGCCGACGACGAGGGGCAGGAGGTCTGCCTGATGGGCTGGGTCCAATACCGGCGGGACCACGGCGGCATCATCTTCATTGATCTCCGGGACCGGGCCGGGCTGACCCAGGTCAAGTTCACCCCCGAGGGGGATATGGCCATCCACGACCGGGCCGGAGTCCTGCGGACGGAATTCGTCCTGGCCGTCAGAGGGACAGTTCTTCTTCGACCGGAAGACATGATCAACCCCAAGATGCCCACCGGGGAAATCGAGGTTTTGGTCACTGATTTCCGGCTCCTGAACACGGCCAAGACGCCGCCGTTTCTCATTGAAGACCGCATCGACGTGTCCGAGAATCTCCGCCTGGCCTGCCGGTATCTCGATCTTCGGCGGCCGAGGATGACAAGAAATCTGGTCCTTCGACACCGGGCGGGCAGGGCCGCGCGTGCCTATCTCGACGACCTGGGCTTCATCGAGGCTGAGACCCCGTTTCTGACCAGGAGCACACCAGAAGGGGCACGGGATTTCCTCGTGCCGAGCCGGATCAATCAGGGCTCCTTCTACGCCCTCCCCCAGTCGCCCCAGCTTTTCAAGCAGCTTCTCATGTTCGGGGGGCTGGACCGTTATTACCAGATTGTTCGCTGCTTCCGGGACGAGGACCTGCGGGCCGATCGTCAGCCCGAGTTCACCCAGATCGACATCGAGATGAGTTTCGTGGAGGAAGAGGACGTCATGGGCATGGCCGAGGGGCTGGTGGCCAAGGTGTTCTCCGAGGCCGCGGGCATTGAGCTGCCGAGGCCCTTCCCGCGCATGACCTATGCCCAGGCTATGGCCGCCTATGGCGTGGACAAGCCGGACATCCGCTTCGATCTTTTGCTGGTAGACGTGACGGACGACGTTAAGGGTTCGGAGTTTCGCCTGTTTTCTGCGGCCGAGACAGTCAAGGCCCTGCGGGTTCCAGGAGGAGGGGAGCTGTCGCGCAAGGAGATCGACGACCTGACCGAGTTCGTGAAAATCTACGGGGCACAGGGCTTGGCCTGGATCAAGATTCTGGACGACAAGTGGCAGTCGCCAATCGCCAAGTTCCTGAGCGACCAGGAGCGGATGGCCCTTCAGAATCGGCTGGGGCTGGAGTCGGGCGACATCGTCTTTTTCCAGGCCGGCGGAACGGACATGGTCAATGCGGCCCTGGGCAATCTCCGTCTAAAGCTTGGAGAGCGGTTCGGGTTGATCGACGCTTCAGACTTCAAGCCCCTGTGGGTCACGGATTTTCCCCTTCTGGAATGGGATCTGGACGACAAGCGGTGGGTAGCCAAGCACCATCCTTTCACGGCCCCGAAATCCAGCTCGGTCCAGGGGCTGTTCGATCGGTCATCCGATGCCCTGGCCCGAAGCTACGACCTGGTATTGAACGGAAGTGAGATCGGGGGCGGATCCATCCGCATCCATTCGGCCGAGGTCCAGCTGGCCATGTTCGAAGCCTTGGGCATCAGCCTGGAGGAGGCCGAGGCCAAATTCGGATTCCTGCTTCGGGCACTGGAGTACGGGGCGCCGCCGCACGGGGGCATCGCCTTCGGCTTCGACCGTCTGGTCATGCTCCTGGCTGGAGAGGCCTCCATTCGGGACGTCATCGCTTTTCCCAAGACCCAGAAGGCCACCTGCCTGATGACCCAGGCCCCGTCGGAAGTGGACCCCCGCCAACTCCGGGAGCTGGGCATCCGCCTGAGGGAGCAGGAGCAAGGTCAACGCCATGGCTAGCCTCAAGGTATTGACCTACCCGGACCCGGTCCTGGCCAGGAAGAGTGAGCCGTTGGTCGAAATTACGGACGAAATTCGGAACTTGGCCCAGGACATGCTGGAGACCATGTACGAGAATCGGGGCATCGGACTGGCCGCGCCCCAGGTGGGTAAGAACGTCCGATTGATCACTGTGGACCTGTCCGGTCCGGAAAGACGGGAGGAGCCCAAGGTCTATGTGAACCCGGCCATTGTCGCCAAGGAGGGGGAGACGGAAACCGAGGAGGGCTGCCTGAGTGTCATCGGCTATCGGTCCTTGGTCAAGCGGGCCGCCTGGGTGTCGTTCACGGCCCAGGATTTGGAGGGTGAGACCGTGGAGCTGGAGGCCGACGATCTGTTGGCCGTGTGCCTGCAGCACGAGTTGGACCATTTGGACGGAGTCCTGTTCATCGATCACATAAGCCGTTTGAAACGGGCCCTGTACGAAAACCGGCTTCGAAAATGGAAGAAGAAAAAATAACCCTGAACCTGGTGTTCATGGGAACCCCGGACTTCGCGGCCGAGATCCTGAAACAGCTTTTGGACTGGCCGGGATGCCGGGTATCCGGGGCCTACACACAGCCGGACCGGCCGTGCGGCCGGGGTCGGGCCTGTCGGCCGTCGGCGGTCAAGTCCTTGGCCCTGGAGCGGGGGCTGGCTGTGTTTCAGCCTGAGAACTTCAAGGCGCCCAGCTCGGTGAACGAGCTTCGGGCTTTGAATGCCGACATTCTGGTCGTGGCAGCCTATGGCCTTATTCTGCCCTTGACGGTTCTCCGGGCCGCGCCCATGGGAGCGGTCAACGTGCACGCCTCGCTTCTGCCCCGCTGGCGGGGGGCCGCACCCATCCAGCGGGCCCTTATGGCCGGCGAGCCGGTCACAGGGGTGAGCATCATGCAGATGGAGCGGGGCCTGGACACGGGTCCGGTCCTTTTGCAGCGAGCTCTGGCCATCGGTGTTGAAGACACGGCTGGAACCCTTCACGACCAATTGGCAACGTTGGGCGGGCGGCTTCTGGTTGAGGCCCTGGATGGCTTGCAGGCCAAGACCCTGCGGCCCATGCCCCAGGATCCGGCCCGGGCCACCTATGCTTCCAAGCTAACCAAGGACGAGGGCCGTATCGATTGGGACCGACCGGCCTGGGATGTCCACAACCATGTCCGGGGCGTGACTCCCTGGCCGGGGGCCTTTTTCGACTGGGAGGCCTCGGACGGCCGGAATGTGCGGTTGTCTGTCTTTCCGGGACGTCTGGGGCGGGAACTCGAACCCGGCGAAGCTAGACCCGGGTCCATTCTGGGCCTGGAAGACGAGGCCCTGGCCGTGGCCTGCCGGGACAGGATCTATCTTGTCCCGAGGATCAAGCCGGCCTGCGGCGCGGCCATGGACGCACGGGGCTTTGCCTGCGGCTACCTGAACCGCTGCGATTGAGCCATGCCCGAGGTCGATCCCAGAGCCCAGACTGAGGAGCGGGCCGATGACTTTCGAGCCCTGGAAGAGGAGATAGAATCCTCCTTCGTGGCCCGCAAGCGCCTGTTCATCGGCCTGATCACCGGAACGTCCATTCTACTCTGCCTCCTCCTCGTCCTGTTCTGGCTCATCCCCTTTGTCGGCCTGCGAACCATCCATCCACTGGCCCCATGGATTTTGGGCCTGTTCGTGGTCGTGTCCATCGGCCTGGTGGCCTGGGCGGCTCTGGCCCTGGTCCTGAACATCCTGGGCTTCAGAAAAATTTTCATGTCCAGGCGGCTGAGGGGCCTGACCATCAAGATCTTCCTGCCGATGATGACCATTTTCGGACGGGCCCTGGGCATTCCCAAGCAAAAGATCCAGGCCTCGTTCATCAAGGTCAACAACGAGCTGGTCCTGGCCGAGAACCGGCGCTACCGGCCGGAAGAGATACTGATGCTCATGCCCCATTGTCTACAGAACAGCCGGTGCACGGTCCGGCTGACCTACGAGATCCAGAATTGCAAGCGCTGTGGTCTATGCCCAATCGCCGGGCTACTGGACCTCTCCGACCGCTATGGTGTGCGCCTGGCCGTGGCCACGGGCGGGACCATCGCCCGCCGCATCGTGGTCCAGAACCGGCCACGACTCATCCTGGCCGTGGCCTGCGAACGTGATCTGTCAAGCGGCATCCAAGATACCTATCCCCTGCCCGTGTTCGGCATTCTCAACCGTCGGCCCAAGGGTCCCTGTCTGGACACCCTGGTGCCCATCGAGCACTTGGAGTGGGCTCTGGAGCGGTTCTTGGTGGTCTCAAGGTCCGCCAGATCCGAGATCTGATTTTTATGTCCAGGAATCGTTCGTCCTCTCTTCCTCCGGCCCGGCAAGAGGCCTGGAAGGGGCTGGCCCTGTGCCTCGACAACGGCCTTCCGGCCCAGGCGGCCCTAGATCGCGTCCTGGGCGGACTCGAGTCGGTCCTGGATCGGGCCCTGGCCACGGAGCTCTTCTATGGTCTTCTGCGACACAAGACGAGAATGGAGTGGACCACGGCCCAGTACCTGGACCGGCCGGACCGCCTGCCGCCCCTGCTTCGGAGGATACTGGCCCTGGGGGCCTTCGAGCTCTTGATGCTGGACCATGTCCCGGCCTACGCCACGGTGGACTGGGCCACGGGTCTGGGTCGGACCCTGTTCGGCGCCCGCATGGGTGGCTTGGTCAATGCGGTCCTTCGCAAGGTGGACCGGGACAGAGAGCGTCTCATGTCCTCACGTCAGTGCCGGGAACTGGCCGGGAGCGAGAAAAACTGGCTGTCCATTTGGCATTCCTGTCCGGAATGGATGGTGGACCTGTGGCGTCGGTGGTATCCGGACAGGGTTGCGGCCTTGACCATGGCTTCATGTTCACAGCCACCGGTGGGCCTGCGCTGTGATCCAACGGTTGCAGCCCTGGCCTCCGAGGCCGACGTGGTGGCCAAATGCCGGACCGGTCTGGCCGTGCGGACCCTCGGTCCCGAATTGACGCAGGCCCTGGGAGATGGCCTGGCCGACCGCCAAAGCATGGCCGCTCAGGAGGCCCTGTTGGCCCTGGCCTCGGAATCCTGGCCGACTCCGGCCTGGGACGCCTGCTGCGGCCGTGGGGGCAAGAGTTTTGTCCTGGCCGATCTCGGTTTGGGACCGATCTGGGCCAGTGACGTCCACAAGGGACGGGTCGTGAGTTTGGCCGGGCATCCGGACTGGAGGTCCGGGGCGAATCGGGCCTGGGTCGGATCGGCCCTGGCTCCGCCGCTCAGATCGGGTCGGCCGGGCACGGTTCTTCTGGACGTTCCCTGCTCGGGTCTTGGGGTCTGCGGTCGGCGGCCGGACATCAAGTGGAAGCGAACCCCCGGGGACGTTTCCGGGCTGACGGCCCTGCAGCGGGACATGATCCGATCGGCCCGGTCCGTACTGAGT
>RZZR01000096.1 GCA_009929795.1 Deltaproteobacteria bacterium
CGCTCCAGCGGGCAGCCGCCGCATTTCGGGTCCCCCTTGAGGCAGTGGGCCTTGCCCGCCCGGACGATCAGGGCGTGGAACTCGTTGAACAGATCAACGTCTGGGTCCAGGACGTCCATGAAGAACGAACGCATCTCCTCGTAGTCCACATCCTCGGGAAGCATTCCATGCCGTACGAGGATGCGCCTCGTGTAGGCGTCCACCACAAAGGTCGGCTTGTTCAGGGCATACAGCAGGATGGAGTCGGCGGTCTCCGGTCCGATGCCCTTGACCTCGATCAGAGCGGGCCTGAGAGATTCCAGGTCCCTCCTTCCCAGAGCCGGTAGATCCAATCTGCATTCCCGGTGGAGAAAGGACAGAAAATTCTTCAGCCGTCTGGCCTTGAGTCGATAGTATCCCGACGGGCGGATGAATTCGGCCAGATCGGTCTCGGGCAGGGCGTAGAGCTTGTCAGCCTCAAGAACCCCAGCCGACTTCAGGTTCCAGATGGCCTTGGACACGTTCCCCCAGTTCGTATTCTGAGTCAGGATAGCTCCCACGGCCACCTCCAGCGGGGTCTCGCCTGGCCACCAATGACTGGGTCCCAGCGCGTCAAGCATGGCCCCGTACCAATTCAGGAGAATCGTCTGTCGATCCATGGGAAACGGTCCTTTGCGGCCCTGTCAGGCCCAGACCAGGGCCGCCCACTCGCCCCGTTCGTATCTGGTCGGTCGCCCCAAACCCCGGCCCTCGTAACGCTCGGCCACCGCCCCAGCCTGATCGACGAGCAGGCCGGAAAGAACCAGGGCTCCGCCCGAAGCCAGCGCCGAAACGATGTCTTTGGCCATTCGCTTCAGCGGTTCGGCCAGGATGTTGGCCAGAATCAGATCAAAGGGCTTGTCGCCTTCAAGGGTATGGGCCGAACCCTTGCGGACCGAGAACCGGTCGGCCACCCCGTTCAGTTCGATGTTGGTCTCAGCGTTGGCCAGAGCCGCAGGATCGATATCCAGACCGATGCCCTGCATACCCAGGAGAGCGCAGCCGATGCCCAAAATGCCCGAACCCGTGCCCAGATCCAAAAAACTCGTTCCTGGCCCAAGCCGCCCGGCCCGGTGCAGCCTAATGACCGCTTCCAGACAAAGGACCGTCGTCTGATGATGTCCAGTCCCAAAGGCCATCTGCGGTTCGATGTACAGAATATGCCTGGATCCTTCGACCTGGGAGCCCTGCTCCCAGGAGGGGAGAACCACCATGGCGTCACCGACCTCCACCGGAGTAAAGAACTCCCTCCAGGCCAGAGCCCAATCGAGTTCCTTGATCTCGGCCAGACTGACGATGGCTTCGGGCCACCGCTCACGGCACATCCCGGCCGTCAGATCCCTGTCTTCGAGCCTGTGAAAATGAGCCGTCAGCCGGACCCGGCCGGCCTCTGACTCACTTTCCTCCCAACCCCAGGGACATTGCCGGAAGAGCAGGCCCTGCAACGCCGGGAGGGTCGTCTCGTCAACATCCACGTTGATGGAGAATAAAATCCCGGACTCGGCCACCGATCCGTCCCCCATCTCAGAGAATCTCCCTCAGGAAGGCCTTGGTCCGCTCGTGCTGAGGGCTGGTGAAAAAGTGCTCGGGTGTGCCCCGCTCCACCACCAGGCCCTCGTCCATGAACAGAACCCGATCGGCCACCTCCCTGGCAAAGCCCATTTCGTGGGTCACGCAGAGCATGGTCATGCCGTCCCGGGCCAGATCCTTCATGACGTTCAGAACCTCGTTGATCATTTCCGGGTCCAGAGCCGAGGTCGGCTCATCAAACAGCATCACCTTGGGACGCATGGCCAGGGCCCGGGCAATGGCCACCCGTTGCTGCTGGCCTCCGGACAGCTCCACCGGATACTTGTGGGCCTGATCCTGGATGCCGACCCGCTTCAACAGATCCAAAGCCATGGATTCGGCATCGTTTCTGGACATCTTCCTGACCTTGCGCGGAGCCAGGGTCACATTTTGCAAAATGCTCAGATGCGGATAAAGGTTGAACTGCTGAAAGACGATGCCGATCTCGGTCCGCAGCCGGTTCAGATTCTCATCCGGCCGGGTGATGTCCCGGCCCTCGAACAGGATGCTCCCTGTGTCGATGTCCTCCAGCCGGTTCAGACAGCGTATGAAGGTACTCTTGCCCGATCCGCTTGGCCCGCAGATGACCAGGACCTCGCCCTTGTCCACCTGTTCGTCGATGCCTCTGAGGACGTGGAAATCCCCGTACCATTTATGGACGTTGTGAAACTCGATCAAGGACATGTTGGATATCCCGTAGGTCTTTGGTGAGAGTCCGAAGGTCGAAGATCCCGGGGGAAAGGGGTTCTCCGTCAAGTCAATGGGCGTTACCCGAGCCCGGAAACACTGTCAAACGAAGCCCTCGCCGCCAATCCTTCAGATCGTCGACCCGCCCGACATTCGGCCCAGAATATCCTCCAAGGCCTGGGCGAAGTCGTCCAGATCCTCCTGGACTATGGTCAGGGGAGGCAAAAGCCGCAAAATGCGGTCCTGGGTCAGGTTGAGGATGAAACCCTTTTCGATCATGAGGGATTCCCAGACCTCCTTGCCGGGGAAGGTCAACTCCACACCGATCATCAGGCCCCGGCCTCGGATGGCGGCCACCAGATCCGGATATCGCCCCATGACTTTGGTCAGTCGGGCCCGAGTCGCAGCCCCGACCCGCTCGGCCCTTCCTGCCAGATCGTCCCTGACCATGATTTTCAGAACCTTCGAGGCCACAGCCGAGACTAGGGCCCCGCCTCCGAAGGTGGTGGCGTGGGAGCCCGGCTCGAATCCCCGGGCCGCCTCGGCCGTAGCCAGAACGGCCCCCATGGGCAGGCCGTTGGCCAAGGCCTTGGAGGTGGTCATCACATCCGGGCGCAGACCATGGAGCTGATGGGCCCAGAACCGGCCGGTCCGGCACAGACCCGACTGGACCTCGTCGACCATGAACAGCACTCCACGCTCCCGGCAAAGGCCCTGCAAGGCCAAAAGATTGTCGGTCGGCAGTTCCCGAATTCCACCTTCACCCTGTATGATTTCCACGAGAACCGCCGCGGTTTGCTCACCCACGGCCCCCTCCAGAGCCGAAAAGTCGCCGAAGGGCACGGTCCGAAAACCCTCGGGAAGGGGATCGAACCCGTCCTTGACCTTGTCCTGGCCCGTGGCAGTCAACGTGGCCAGAGTCCGGCCATGGAACGACCCGGACAGGGTGACCACCTCGAAGGCCTGGATGCCCCGGACCTTGCGCATATATCTCCGGGCTAGCTTGATGGCACCCTCGTTGGCCTCGGCTCCGGAATTGCAGAAGAAGACCCGGTCGAGATCGCAGGTGGCGAGCAGGGCCTCGGCCAGGTCGAGCTGCTCGTTCTGGAAAAAGAGGTTGCTGACGTGGACGAGCCGCCCGGCCTGCTCGACCATGGTCTCGGTCAGCTCTGGATGACAATGTCCCAGATTACAGACCGAGATTCCGGCCAGCAGATCGACGTATTCCCGACCGGCCCCGTCCCAGAGCCTGGCCCCCAAACCTCGGACGACGTCCAGGGGGTACCGTCCGTAAGTGGACATGAGCAAGGCTGACTCCCTTTCCCGCAATGCTTTTGGAACCATTGAGATATGCTCCTTTTTCGCTCTACGCGAAGATTATTTTCACATCCGGCCGGTATGGCCGAAACCGCCCGCTCCCCGGGCCGTCTCCGACAGGGCCTCCACCTCCCGAAACAAGGGGCGAAAGACGGGCATGAAGACCATCTGGGCGATGCGCTGACCGAGACGGACCACCCGCTCCTCCCCCGAGGTGTTCAGGAGGGAGACCACGATCTCGCCACGGTAGTCCGGATCCACGACTCCGACACCCTGACTGACCACCAGACCGTCTTTTGTCCCCAGGCCGCTCCGTGAAAAAATGAACCCAGCCACTCCGGGGCGGGAAATCTCCATGGCCAGGCCGGTCGGAAACGCGGCCCGCCCCCCAGAGACAATGACCGTGGCCTCGCCCTCCATCCAGGCCCTGAGGTCAACTCCGGCCGAACCCGGGGTGGCCGCAGTTGGCCCCTTCATCCAATCCCCCGGCCGGAGCACCTTGATACCGACATCCAAAAAAACATCCATCTCCCTGCTCTCCCTCACCCGGCCGAACCCGGCCGGCCTTGCTTTTTTTATCACCCGCTGGCAAGAAAAGAACGGCGGCGACATCCCAACCGCCCCCTTACGAATCAACTCCAGCACAAACGCGAGGCCTCCATGCGACCCCTGCACATCTATTCCGTCGTCCCCAGACTCCCCGAAAATCTTCGGCCCCTCTGGGATCTGGCCTACAACATGTGGTATACGTGGAAACACGACGTGGCCGACCTGTTCGCCCAGATCGACCGGCATCTCTGGTATCGATCCGAGTGCAACCCGGTCCGGTTCCTGAACATGCTACCCCAGCCCGTGCTTGAGGATCTGGCCAAGGACGAGTTTTTCCTGGCCCGCCTGGAGGAAAGCAAATCCTCCCTCGACCACTATCTGGGCCGAACCACCTCCGCCGTGGCCTTCGAACGACCGGACGCCAAGCCTGTCGTGGCCTATTTCAGCTTGGAGTACGGCATCGGTCTCAGCCTGCCCATTTACTCCGGAGGTCTGGGCATCCTGGCCGGAGACCATCTCAAGTCAGCCAGCGACCTGAACATTCCCCTTGTGGGCATCGGGCTCTGCTACCAGAAGGGCTACTTCCGCCAATATCTGACCCAGGACGGCTGGCAGCAGGAACGCTATCCGGTCAACGACTTCACCCTGATGCCCATGACCATCGTCCGGGACCGGGACGGCAGGCAACTGGAAATCTCCCTACAGCTCCAGGACCGGGAACTCAAGGCTCGATTGTGGGAGGTCAAGGTCGGCCGGATCGTGCTCTATCTGCTGGACACCAACATCGCCTCCAATCCGCCGGACTTCCGCGAAATCACGGCCGAACTCTACGGCGGAGACCTGGAGATGCGCATTCGCCAGGAGTTTCTCCTGGGCATCGGCGGTCTCAAGGCCCTCCACGCCATGGGCCTCGACCCCAAAGTCATCCACATGAACGAGGGCCACTCGGCCTTTGCAGGCCTGGAGCGGATCAGAACCTTCATGGCCGACCACTCCATGTCCTTCGAAGCCGCCCTCGAACTCAACGCCTCCAGCAGCGTCTTCACCACCCACACCCCCGTGCCGGCCGGGAACGACCGCTTCCCCGCCGATCTCATGTTCCGCTACTTCGACCGGTATGCCCGAGACCTCGGTCTGGCCTTCAAGGTCTTTCTGGCCCTTGGGCGGGAAAACCCCTGGGACGACAACGAGACCTTCTGCATGACCGTCCTGGCCCTGAAGCTCTCCCGATTCAGCAACGGAGTCAGCAAGCTTCACGGCAAGGTTTCCAGAAAAATGTGGCAGCGTGTCTGGCCCCAATACCCCCAGGAGGACGTGCCCATCGGGGCCATTACCAACGGGATTCACATCCCCACCTGGGTGGCCCCGGCCAATGCCGCCCTGTTCGATCGCTACCTGGGCATCAACTGGCGGGAGGACCCGGACTGCGAAAAGGCCTGGGCCAAATCCCAGATCATCCCGGACACCGAACTCTGGAGAACCCGGGAACGGCTTCGTGAACGTCTAGTGGACTACGTCCGCATCCGGCTCAAGGTCCAAATCATGGCCAGGGGAGGCCGACGAAAGGACATCATGGCCGCCGAGGAGGTCCTCGATCCCCGGGCCCTGACCATCGGCTTCGCCCGCCGTTTCGCGACCTACAAGCGGGCCTACCTGCTTCTCAAGGACAAAGACCGCTTCCTGCGTATTCTTTCGGATATCGAACGCCCCGTGCAGTTCATCCTGGCCGGCAAGGCCCATCCCCAGGACAACGAGGGCAAGAAGATCATCCAGCAGCTCATCCAATTCGCCATGGAATCCAAGGCCCGCCGAAAGATCGTCTTCCTCGAGGACTACGACATGGAGGTGGCCCGTTATCTGGTCCAGGGCTGCGACATCTGGCTCAATACCCCCCGTCGGCCCCTGGAGGCCTGCGGCACGAGCGGGATGAAGGCCATGGCCAACGGTGTTTTGAACTTCAGCACCCTGGACGGATGGTGGGACGAGGCCTACAAGCCCGACAACAGCCTCGGCTGGGCCATCGGCCGAGGTGAGGAATACGAGGACTTGGAATACCAGGATTTCGTCGAGAGTCAGACCCTCTACAACATCCTGGAAAAGGACATCATCCCCCTCTTCTATGACCGCGGCCAGACCGGACTGCCCAGGGCCTGGATCGCCAAGATGAAAAACGAATTCCAGTTCTTGAACCCGGTATTCAACGCCCACCGCATGGTCGAGGAATACACGAAGACAGCCTACATCCCGGCCATGAACAACTTCGTGCGCCTGTCAGCCGACGAGATGAAGCCTGCCAAGGAACTGGCCGCCTGGCGCATGGATCTGATGACCAAATGGGGCCAGATCAAGGTCCGGAACGTCCAGGCCCGCAGCGACGAGGAAATTTTCGTCGACGAGCCCATCCCGGTCCAGGCCGAGATCATGCTCGACGGACTGCGTCCCGACGACATCCAGGCCGAGATCTATGCCGGACCGCTGGACCATGAGGGTGCTTTTCTCTCGAGGACGACCATGCCCATGCAGGCCACGGACACAGTGACCCCGGACGGATGGAGGATCTACGCCGGAAAGCTCAGACCCGACAATTCCGGTCGATACGGATTCACGGTCCGGGTCCTGCCCCACCACCCGCTCCTGCTGGACCCCCACAGTCTGGGTCTCATCCACTGGGCCTTTCCCGAAGGAAACTAGGAGCTGATGGGCGAGAGCTCCGGGGCCGGGAGGCGATCCAGACAGCGGGCCGACGTACTTCTGGCCGAGGCCGGCCTGGCCGAATCCCGGGAACGAGCCAAACGGCTGATCATGGCCGGGCTCGTCTTCTGGAATGACAAGGGCCTGGACCGACCCGTTACCAAGCCCGGCCAGCCCATGGCCCAGGGTACGGTCTTTACCGTTCAGGAACCGGAGCGCTTCGTCGGCAGGGGGGGGCATAAGCTTCTCACGGCCCTGAATCATTTCAATCTGGCCATGAAAGGTCTTTCGGCCCTTGACGTGGGGGCCTCCACCGGCGGGTTCACAGACTGTCTTCTCCAACACGGAGCGGCAAAAGTCTACGCCCTGGATGTCGGTCACGGGCAGCTCCACTGGCGGCTCCGCAGCGACCCCCGGGTGGTCTGCCTGGAGGGAATCAACATCCGGCACGCCTCGCCGGATCTCATTCCCGAGCCCGTCGATCTGATCGTTGCCGATTGCTCCTTCATCTCCCTGCGACTCGTTCTTCCCCCCAGCCTGGTCTTCCTGAAGCCCGGAGGCCGGATTCTGGCTCTGGTCAAGCCCCAGTTCGAGGTCGGCCCGGGCCAAACGGACAAGGGCGTGGTTCGGGATGAGGCCTTACGTCTCATGGCCGTGGAGGACATCATGACCTTTGCCCGCGACGAACTCGGTCTGACTCCGCAGGGCTTCGTGGCCTCGGGCATCAAGGGCCCCAAAGGCAACCAGGAATACATCGTTCAGCTTCAGCGAACTACCAACCGCGACACGCTGAATCTCGATGCCAAGGATACCCTCCCATGACCCCAGGTAATTTTCAGCAACTGGCGAATTTCATCTGGTCCGTGGCCGACCTGCTGCGCGGGCCGTACCGGCCGCCGCAGTATGAACGGGTCATGCTGCCCCTGACGGTGCTGCGCCGTTTCGACGCGGTGCTGGCCCCCACCAAGGAGGCGGTGCTCAAACGCTACGAGGCCTTGAAGGACAAGGACCCGCAGCTGGTGGACCGGGTACTGAACGAGCTGGCCAAGGACGACGACGGCAAGCCACTGGGTTTTCACAATCACAGCCATCTCGATTTCCGCAAACTCAAGGGCGACCCGGACAATATCGGCCAGCACCTCGCGGGCTACATCAAAGGTTTTTCCGAGAACATCCAGAAGATTTTTGAACGCTTTGAGTTCGAACAGGAAATCGCCAAACTCGAAGAGGCCAACCGCCTCTATCAGGTGGTTTCGCAGTTCGCCGAAATCGACCTGCATCCCCGCCATGTGGACAACATTACCATGGGACTGGTGTTTGAAGACCTGATTCGACGCTTTAACGAAGCGGCCAACGAGACGGCCGGTGACCATTTCACCCCGCGCGAGGTCATCCGCCTGATGGTCAACCTGCTGCTGGAGCCCGACACCCAGGTGCTCACCCAGGCGGGCAAGATAGTTACCATCTGCGACCCGGCCTGCGGCACCGGCGGCATGCTGGCCGAAAGCCAGAACTGGCTGCGCGCCCACAACGAACAGGCCACGGTCAAGGTCTACGGCCAGGACTACAACCCGCGCTCCTACGCCGTCGCCGCCTCCGACCTGCTGATCAAGGGGCACAAGGACAGCCAGATCAAATACGGCAACACCCTGACCAACGACCAGTTCTCCGACATGCGTTTCGACTACCTACTGGCCAACCCGCCCTTTGGTGTGGACTGGAAGGGGGAAAAGAAAGAGATTGACCGCTGGCCCAACTTTCGCGGCTACAACGGCAAGCTGCCGCGCATCAACGACGGCGCGCTGCTCTTTCTGATCCACATGATCGCCAAGTTTCAGCCGTGGCAGTCGGGCAACCGCGACAAGCCCGGCTCGCGCATCGCCATTGTCTTCAACGGCTCGCCGCTCTTCACTGGTGGCGCGGGCAGCGGCGAAAGCGAAATCCGCCGCTGGATCATCGAGCACGACTGGCTGGAAGCCATCGTCGCCCTGCCTGAGCAGATGTTCTACAACACCGGCATCGGCACATTCGTCTGGGTGCTCAGCAACCGCAAGGAGAAGCATCGCAAGGGTAAAATTCAGCTGATCGACGCCCGCGAGCGCTGGACGCCGATGAAACGCAGCCTCGGCAACAAGCGCCGCTGGCTGGACGAAAAGGCCATCGGTG
>RZZR01000097.1 GCA_009929795.1 Deltaproteobacteria bacterium
TGGAGGACATCATGACCTTTGCCCGCGACGAACTCGGTCTGACTCCGCAGGGCTTCGTGGCCTCGGGCATCAAGGGCCCCAAGGGCAACCAGGAATACATCATCCAACTTCTCGCCCCATAAACATGAGACCCAAATTCCCCACTGACGAACGCAAGGCCCGGATCAGGGAGGTCCTTTCGCGTCGTCAGCCCGACCTGACCCTTGTCCTGAACAACATCCACGACCCGCACAACGTCTCAGCCATTCTTCGAAGCTGCGACGCCTTCGGAGTCTTCGGCGTCCACCTTCTGTACACGTCCGAGGTCTTCCCGACCCTGGGACACAAGTCCTCGGCCTCGGCCAGGAAATGGATCCAGACCGAATGCCACGCCGATCCGGCATCTTTGGCCGGTCGGCTTCACCGGGATGGTTTCTCCGTCCTGGCCACCGGATTCTCCCCCCGGTCCGCACCTCTGAACGAGATCAATTTCACTCGCCCCACGGCCGTGATCCTCGGCAACGAGCACCGGGGAGTGGATCCGGAATTCGCCCCCTTGGTCGATGGCGAAATCTTTATCCCCATGCAGGGCATGGTCCAGAGTCTGAACGTGTCCGTGGCCGCGGCCCTGATCCTCTACGAGGCCTGGCGGCAGCGTTCGGCCGCCGGGTTCTTCGATCGGCCCAGGTTCGACGCCCAGGACATGGAAACCCTTTTTGAGGAATGGTGCCAGATATGAGCGGCAACACGTTCGGACGTCTGTTTCGGCTGACAACCTTCGGAGAATCACACGGCCCGGCCCTGGGCGGGGTCATCGACGGCTGCCCCGCGGGCCTGGATCTGGACGAGGCCGTGATCCAGCGAGAACTTGATCTCCGGCGACCCGGCCAGGGCCCTGCCTCCACGGCCCGCAAGGAGCCCGATACCGTCCGAATCCTGTCCGGAGTCTTCGAGGGCCGGACCACGGGGACCCCCATTGGCTTCGTCATCGAGAACACGGACCAGCGCTCCAGGGACTATTCGGCCATCGCCGACACCTACCGGCCCGGGCACGGCGATCTAACCTATGATCGGAAATACGGAGTCAGGGACTACCGGGGCGGCGGCCGGTCCTCGGGCCGGGAGACCGTCTCCAGGGTCGCCGGAGGGGCCGTGGCCCAGGTCTACCTCGGCAAGGTTGGCGTCTCGGTCCGGGCCTGCACCCGGGAACTTGGGGGAATCGTCGCTGCGGACACCCGCTGGGACCTCATCGGGGACAACCCCTTCTTCTCCCCAGACCCGTCATTGATCCCGACCTGGGAAGAAAAAATCCGAGCGACCAGAGCCGCTGGAGACACCTTGGGCGGGGTGGTCGAAATCGAGGCCCTTGGTGTCCCGCCGGGACTGGGCGAGCCGGTCTTCGACAAGCTCGACGCCAGGCTGGCCTATGCCCTCATGGGCGTCGGCGCCGTCAAGGGTGTCGAAATCGGGAGAGGATTCGAGGCCGCCCGACTGACCGGAATGCAGAACAACGATCCCATCACCCCGAAGGGCTTCACCTCCAACAACTCCGGCGGAATCCTGGCCGGAATTTCCAACGGAGATCGAATCCTGGTCAGGGCCGCTATCAAACCGATTCCCTCCGTCGGACGTCCCCAGCAGACCGTGGACCGATCCGGTCGGGCCGTGTCGATCACCGTCGGCGGCCGCCACGACATCTGCGCCATTCCCCGCATCGTTCCCGTTCTCAAGGCAATGGTCCTCCTGACCCTGGCCGACATGCATCTGCTCCAATTTGGGCCCTTGAACCGCCCTTGACCAAAGAACCGGACAACCAGAGGATACCCCGATGATTCGCCTTCGATCGTCCCTCGCCACCTCCCTTATCGCGACCATACTGTTGGCCCTGACCTGGCCGGCGATGGCCATGGACAGACCGACCCCCGACCGAAACGACATCTTGACCCTGGCCGCTTCGGTGACTCGGGAGGCCTGGCCCGACGCCGACGCGGTGATCTTGGCCAGGGAGACCTTTGTCCGCTATGACGAGGACGGCCTCTACCGGGAATGGGACGAGACCTACACCAAAGTCCTGACCGAAAAGGGCCGGCGACAGGCCGCCTCCCTGTCCTCCTACTTCACTCGGCCCTACAACACGACCGTCTTTGAAATTGCCGAGATCATCAAGCCTGACGGCAACGTGACCGTTGTGAACATCGAGGCCAACACGCGGGACATGGTCGAGCCGGGACAGATGCAGTCGAACATCTACAATCCCGACGCCCGCATCCTGGTCCTGAATGTTCCTGGCTTGGAGATCGGCGACGTTTTGCACTACGTCATCCGGGACGACTTCACCAAGGCCAGGGTCCCCGGAACCTTCAGCGACATCATCGTTCTCGAGGGTACGGACCCGATCCTTTCGGCCCGGGCCACCATCGCCGGCCCCAAGAGCCTTCCCCTGACCCATGCCTTGGTCCGGGACGAGATTCCCGGCACACTGACCGCCAAAACCCTTGAGGTGGATGGCATCCACGTCACCACCTGGACGGCCCGAAACGTGCCCCAGGCCTTTCCGGAACCGGATATGCCCCCCTTCTACACCGTGGCCCAGAGAATTCTGGCCAGCACCATCCCCGACTGGGAGTGGGTCTCGCGCTGGTACTGGGAACTCAGCCTTCCGGCCCTGCAGCAGGCCACTCCGGCCATGGAAGACTTGGTCGACGAACTCACGGCCGAAACCCCGGATCCGGATACGGCCATCATGGCCGTCTTCACCTGGGTCTCCCAGAAGATCAGATACATGGGCCTGACCCTGGAGGATACCGCACCGGGCTACGAGCCCCACCCCGTGGACATGACCTTTTCCCGCCGGGCCGGGGTCTGCCGGGACAAGGCCGCCCTGCTGGTCAGCCTGCTCCGGCTGGCCGGCTTCGAGGCCTTCCCTGTCCTGATAATGAACGGCCCCCGGAAGGATCCGGCCGTGCCCCAGCCCTTTTTCAACCACGCCATCGTCGCCGTCAAAAAGGCCGACGGATCCTTTCAGCTCATGGACCCCACCGATGAGAGCACGACCCAGATCCTCCCCCCATATCTCAACAACCAGAGCTACCTCGTGGCCACGCCCTGGGGTGAACCCCTGGCCACGAGCCCGACCGTTCCGGCCGAAGACAACATGATGCGCCTGGCCACCACCGGGACCCTGCAAACCGACGGAACGGTCACGGCCCGCACGACCTGTCGCTTCGAGGGCATCAACGACAACGCCTACCGCGGGTTCTTCTCCCGCCTCGACTCCGACCAGCGCCGCAACGTCTTTGAACGACTCCTCACCCAGGCCGTGCCCGGGGCGGCCATGACCGCCTTTACACTGGAGCCCACGGACATGCAGGATGTCAGCGTGCCCCTTACGGCCGAGTTCTCCTTCACCAGCGGTAATCTCCTGGTTCCGGTCAATGGCGCGGCCCTGTTCTCCCCGCCGGTGTTCGGACAACGCATAGGCATGCTCCGCTACCTAATCGACAAAACCGATCTCGAAACCCGGCGATTTCCCCTCTACACCCACGTCACCTGCGGCTCGGAGGAGACCCTGGACATCTCCCCGGCCTCCGGGACCGGCCCCTTCGTCTCGGTTCCGGAACCGGTTTTCAGCCACGATCACGGCATATTCAGGGCCGCCAACGCCACTTTGTCCGACGGTTCCCTCCGTTCCCGCCGGGTCTTCGTCCTTGAACGGACCGAATACTCGCCCGAGGACTATGCGCATCTTCGCCATGTTCTGGCCGAAATGGAACGGTCCGACCGCCTTCTCCCGGTCTGCGCCGTGACCGGGACCGACGACCGCTCCTGGCTGGCCGAGCAGCGCTCCGACGCCGTGATTCTGGACTCCAGCCTCGATGTCCGGGTCCGCGACGATCATTCCTGGACCGAAACCGAAAGCATTCGCCTCCAAGTCCTGACGTATTCCGGAAAAAAGACGCACAGCGAACTGAAGATCGACTTCAATCCGGCCTGGGAGGAAGTCCGGCTTCTGAAAGCCGTGGTCGTGGACTCCAGGAATCAGACACACACCCCGGAAGACCACGAAATCAACCTCATGGATGCCGACTGGGTCGGCCGAGCCCCGGGATACTCACCGCTCAAAACCATGGTCGTCTCCCTGCCGGGCGTGGAGGTCGGGTCAACCATCGAGTACGCCATCGTCCGGGAAAAGCGGGACCGGCCCTTTTTCTCTCTCCGCCGGACCTTTCAGGAACACGATCCCGTGCTCAGGTCCTCCCTAACCATGACCTTTCCCTCCTCCATGAGCCCCCGGCTGATTCCCTTCCCTGCGGGGATCGGACTCGAAGGCCCTTGGTGGCGGACCGAGACCGTGGCCATCGACCACGAATCGTTCACAAGCAAGAAAGAAATCTCTCACACCTTTAGGATGTCCCATCTCCCTGCCGTGCCGCGGGAGCGTCGAATCCCTCCCCTCTTCACCTTCTGCCCCACGGTCCTGGCCAGCACCGGGGCCTGGTCGAATCTGGCCGCGACCCTGTCCCGGAATCTTGAATCCCTGGTCGATCCCAAGTCCCTGCCCGAGGACCTCGTGGCCGGTCTGCGGGCCCTGCCCGAACGGGATCTGATCCTGACCGCCGCTCGAAACCATGTGGCCACCACGGTCGCCTCGGCCGGGCCATCCCTGGCCCAGGCCCCCCTCTCGGAGCTGTCCTCGGCCCGTCAAACCCTGGCCAGAGGTTACGGCAACTCAGCTGATCGGGCTATTGTCCTGGCCGCCCTGCTCCGGGCCGCAGGCCTCGATCCCACATTTGTCCTTCCGCTGGATGCACCGCGGATCCCATGGATCCAGAATACCCTTCAGGCCGCCCCGGACTGGGGCCTATTCAAGGATGTCCTCGTGGCCATCAAGGACTCCGGGGAACGAATGGTCTTTCTGAACGACACTGACCAGTACGCCCCCCTGGGGTCGACTCAGGCCGACGGATCCTCGGGACTGGATCTGAGAACCGGCCTCTTCGTCCCGGTGGAGGCGTCCTCACCGGATCTGGCCGAAGGCAGGGAGTCCACCTTCAGGATCGTTCTGAACGACGTCGGAGACGCCCTGGTGACTGTCACTAGAACCTATTTTGGACCGTCCTGCGCCGAGTTTCGCAAGCGGATCCGGGAAATGAACCCCGAGATGAAGGTCCGTTACGTCCAGGAGCAGGTCTCGGCCATTTCCCGTTCGGCCGCATCCCGGGCCCCGGCTCGACTGAATCCGGACTCGTACCCCGCCCTGGAGGAATACGAGCTGGCCATCCCGGGTCTGGCCGTCACCCGGCTGGATCATTGGTTTCTCGAACTGCCCTGGCTCATCCGCGAGATTGACGGAGTCGGCGACCATACCCGGATTTTGCCTCTTTTTCGCGAAAACCCGAGCCGGGTCCGAACCCGGGTGGAGGTCGTTCCTCCTCCGTCGATAAAAAACCGGGTCCTGGGACCCGATGAGCGCTCCTTTGTCCTGGCCCCCTGGGGCCGGATCGACATCTCCGCCGACCAAGACAAGGCCGGTTTCAGGCTGATCCAAAGCGCTGAGTTCAGACCCATGATCGTCCTGCCGACCCAGTATCCGGCCCTGTTCGACGCCGCCAGGATTCTGGCCCTGCCCTCCACGCGGACCCTTGCCATTCCCATCGGGGACAAAAAACCATGAAACGTTTTTCCTCGGAGGTCATCGTCGGCATGGTCCGGACCCTGCCTCTGGGGGTCATGGTCCTGGCGCCCATGGGCGGGATGGTCCTGACCAACCCAGCCCTGGCCGCCATCCTCGGCCTACCCGAGGATCTCCTAACTGAGGAATCGTCCTGGGCTGATCTTCTCCAGGCCATCCCCGGCAACCTGGCCCTGACCCAGGTTCTGGTCGATTGCGTCGAGCACAAGGAACTCCGATCCCTGCATGACGTGCCCTATCTTCGGCCCGACGGCATGCCCAGAAAGCTTTCGGTCACCACTTCCTTTCTACCTCTGGAGGACCAAGGCACCCATGTGGTCGTCGTCATTGAGGACGTTACCGACCGCTGGCACGCCCAGGACGTGGAGCACGAACGGGCCCGAGTCAGCGAGGCCTTTCAGCGTCAACGGACTGCCGACCTGGAACTTTTCGCCCTGTCCGTGGCCCACCAGATCCGAAATCCGGCCATGGCCATCGGCGGCATGGCTTCCCTGGTCAGAAATCACCTTCCCGCCGGGGACGACAAGGCCGACCGCTTCCTGGACGTCATCGACCAGGAGGCCCGACGACTGGAGAACCTCGTTAGGACCGTGGTCGATTTTGCCTTCCTTCCGACCCCTTCACCCCGTTGGGCCTTCCTGCCGGAACTCGTGGACACCGCCTTCAAAAACTTGGTCCAAATCGCTCACGCCCAGGGCCGTGAAATTCTGCCCGAAACCCAGGTGCCCGATCTCGACGTCCTGGTCGACCCGCTCCTCTTCCTTCGCGTTCTCCAGATCGTACTGATCAACACCCTGGACCACACTCCGGGTCCTCAAGTGCCGGTCCGGCTGAACGTAGGAAACGGCCCGACCATCACCATCATCGACCAGGGCAGAGGCATCGACGAGAAGACCATGCCCCACATCTTCAGCCCGTTCTTCACCACCCGGGCCGACCGGGTGGGCATGGGCCTCTGTCTGGCCCGCAAAATCATCCGCGAACACGGGGGGGGCATCGCCGTCGAGAGTACCCCTGGCCGAGGGACCCGGGTGACCATCACCCTACCCGTCTCCTCATGCCGTGCGGCCGAGGCCGGTACATGCCGGGAGTCCACGCCATGAACGATCATCTGCGCATTCTCGTTGTCCTTCCCATGTACGGAGGCTCCCTGCCCGTGGGCCGCTGCGCCGCTCGCGGCCTGTCAGAACTCGGCCACATCGTCGAGACCCTGGACGCCCCGGCCTTCCATCCGGCCTTCACTGCCCTGAAATCCCTGCGGGTATCCACAGAACGCCTGGATCAACTGGAAAACTCCTTTCTCGGACTCGTTTCCCAGGCGGTTCTGGCCAAGGTCGAACAGTTCCGGCCCGACCTGGTTTTGGCCCTGGCCCAAGCTCCCCTGAGCCGCCAAGCCCTGAAACGACTGCGCCAGGACGGAGTGCCTACGGTCATGTGGTTCGTGGAGGACCACCGTCTGTTCACCTATTGGCAGACCTTTGCGCCTTGGTACGACTTCTTCTTCGTCATCCAGAAATCCTCCTTTCTGGAAAAACTGGCCTCCTTGGGAGTAACCAACGCCTTCTATCTGCCTTTGGCCGCCCAACCCGATATCCACCGGCCCCTGGATCTCGGCCCTGTCGAACGACGCCGCTTCGGCAGCGACCTGTCCTTCATGGGAGCAGGATATCCCAACCGCCGCTTGGCCTTTCGAGACTTGGCCGGCATGAAATTTCGAATCTGGGGCACCGAATGGGAGGGTGACCCGGTCCTCGAGCCTTTGGTCCAGAACGCCGGGGCCAGGGTGGGCACAGAGGACGCCGTCCGCATTTTTAACGCTACGCACATCAACCTGAACCTTCATTCCTCCATCAACGCCAAACAGGCCGTGGTCCCCGGGGACTTCATCAATCCCAGGACCTTCGAGATCGCCTCGTGCGGGGCCTTCCAGCTCGTGGATCGCAGATCCCTGTTGCCCGAACTCTTCGAATCCGACGAGATGATCACCTTCGCCTCCATGAAAGAACTCCGAGACCTCGTCGACCACTACCTGCCTCGAGAAGAAGAACGGCAGTCCGTGGCCGCCCGAGCCCGAAAGCGTGTCCTGGCCGAGCATACCTACGCCCATCGCATGGCCACCCTACTGGAGACCGTCGCCCGCCATCGGCCGGACTGGCCCCGGCCCCAGAAGGCTGACCCGGTCCGGAACCTCGGCATCGACCCTGAACTGGGTCGGGAAGTGGAGGCTCTCGTGGCCGAACTAGGCCTGCCGGAGGACGTTTCCTTTCCCGATCTGGCCTGGGCCGTGCGGCAGCGTTCCGGCCGCCTCTCGCCCTTGGAGACCTCCATCCTCTTTCTGGATGAGTGGAAAAAACTCTACGCTCCGAAATCCGGGTGATGGCTCGGCGTCTACTAACGACAGACAGTATCGTGGCGATCCTCAGGACTTGAAATGAACATCTTTCCCAAACCCGTGACATTCGCAAGGAAGTGCCCTGAACGGAAAACGGGCCACATCGAGGATGATTGTCGGAGTCATTTCCCTGTTGCTGTCCAACCAGGCCCGAGCCGGAGAGCGAAGTAGCGTGACCGCTTTTAACGGGCTGCCCACCCCGCCGGACTTGATCCAGATTTACGCCCACCGGGCCGTCCGAGGACTGTTGCCCGAGCACACCCTCCCGGCATACGCTGCGGCCCTGCGCATCGGCTGCGACTATGTTGATATGGACGTGAACATGACCAAGGATGGCGTTCTGGTGGTCACCCACGATCTGGGGCTCAACCCGGACCTGACCAAGGACGTTTCCGGCCAATGGGTCACCGAACGTATTCCCATACGTTCCCTGACCTTCGAGGACCTGAAACGCTACAACGTGGGCCAACTGAACAAGGAAACCCCCTATGGAAAACTCTTCCCCCACCAGATGCCGCTTGACTCGGCCTTCATTCCGTCTCTTCGGGAGGTCATTCGCTATGTGAAGGACATTGCCAGAAACCGAGTCGGATTTCAGATCGAGATCAAAAACGATCCCTCCCATCCCGAGCTCTCCGCCACTCCCAGGGAATACGCCCAGACCCTCCACTCTATCCTAGTTGAGGAAATGATCCTCGATCGAACCGAAATTCAGGCCTTCGACTGGAACTGCCTCGTCGAGCTGAACGCCATTGATCCCGGCATCAAGACCGCCTATCTGACCGACCGCACCACCGTTTCCCCAAACGTCAAAAAAACAAAATTCTGGACGGCAGGACTCGACCCGGCAGACTTCGGCCATTCCCTGCCCCAGATGG
>RZZR01000098.1 GCA_009929795.1 Deltaproteobacteria bacterium
CCGGCGATGGCCACGGCCCCCAGGCCGAAAGCCGCCGCGGATCTGGGCATGGTCTTGATCAGACCGCCCAGACTGGACAGGGCCGTGGTCCCGGCCCCATGCAGCACGGCCCCGGCCGACAGGAACAAGAGCCCCTTCATCAGACTGTGGTTCAGGACATGCAGAAAGAGGCCGGCAAAGCCGAGCAGACTCAGGCCTGGCAGGCCATAGGCCAGACCGGCGCACCCAACTCCGAGGCCCAGGACCATGATCCCGATATTTTCGGAACTGGAATAGGCCAGCATGGTCTTCAAGTCCTGCCGGCCCAGGGCAAAGAGAATTCCCAAAAAGGCCGTGACCAATCCGACGATGATCAAGACCGCGGCCTGCCATGAGGCCACGGGAGCGGTCAGGGTCATAACCCGAAGAAGACCGTACAGGCCGGCCTTGATCAGGGCCCCGGACAGAAAGGCCGAGACATGGCTGGGAGCCACCGGGTGAGCCTTGGGCAGCCAGACATGCATGGGCATGATGCCGGCCTTGGCCCCGAAACCGATCAAGGCCAGCACAAAGATGATCCCAACGTCGAGGCCGCTCAGCGAGGCCGTGCCCATGGCCGAGAAGTCCAGCGAACCGGCCCTGAAGGCGAAAAAAAGAAGCATGGCCGTCAGGAAGGCCACTCCGACATGGGCGGCGATCAGGTATTCCCGACCGGCCTCCCGGACATCGGCATGTCCGTCGTTCAGGGTGATGCAGAAGAGGGGGGCGATGGACATGATCTCCCAGGCCACCAGGAACAGGAAGACGTTGTCCGCAGCCATGGACAGGGCCAACCCGAGCACGGTCAAAATAAAAAAGGCCCAATGGGCCCCGAGATTGCGGCGTCCCGCGTACTCTTTGATGGACGAGCTCCCGTACAGGGCGGCAACTCCGCCAAGGAGAAAAACGGGCAGGAGAAAGAGGCAGGACAGGGGGTCGAGCAGCAGGCCGAATCGGCCCACCGGCAGAGACCAGTCGATGGTCAGGGCAACGGAAGCGCCTTCAAGCAGAGTCGACAGGGCTGCGACAAATCCTGCGGAACAGCCGAGGATGCCGACCAGGGGCCCGGCCCAAGCCGAGGCCGACGACCGTCCCAGGAGAAATGACAGGACGCTCCCGAAGAGAAGCAATCCCAAAGCCAGCGTGAACAAGGTCATGAGGTTCGGCGACCGCCCTGGATGATGCGTGTTTTCATGTTCAATCGAACGTACATGCGTCTTCGCAGAAGACCCGATACGCCAATCACTTCAAATTATTGGAAATCAAGCCTTTCTTCATCTTAACGGCTCGGAATCTCTAGGCTAAGCGTGGAGAAAAGTCAAAGGGTTCTCGCTGGTCCGGGCAAAAAAAATCGGCAGACCCGTGTCGCGCATGCCTGCGGGATTCAAACCAACCGTGAATCGATCCAAGGTCCACTCAGTGTCGGAATGCGTAGTTTTCCTTGAAGAACTCCTCTACATACCAGGGAATCTGCTCGTCCTCGGTCAGGACCATGTCCAGGAAACGGACCGATCCCAGAAGCCTGCCCAACTGGTCGAGCTTGTCCTCCATCCTGGGGCAGTCGTACTTCCTGATCTCGCCGCTTACCATATCGCCCCGTATCTCCACCCGCAGGCCCAGGTGACGGAGGACACCGGCCACCATCCTGGCCCTCCGGGTCCGGCGGGCGACGTCCGCTGCCCCGCCCTTGAAGGAGAACGTAATGTAGTTGTCGTGAACATTGTCCCCGCAAAAGGCGTCGATGGCCACGAAATGATAGCCCAACCGGGCGTTGTAGTTCAGGTACTCCCGGGCCACGATGGCATAATTCGGGCCGGCCAGCAGACGCTCGGCTCCCTGGGGGGCATAGGCCAGTGGACACGGATAGCGCCCCTCGGTCCTGGGTGAGCAGGTCCAGGGGACATCCGGATGGGACATGCCCCGGAGCAGGGCCTGCAAAGGCCTGGAAACGACCTGGTCCCCTCCGATTGTCCCATCCCGGATCTCGCTCTCAATACCCCCGCCGAGGTCAAGGACAAAGGTGTTCAGGGGCAGGTCGGTCTGCAGGCGCACAGCCTCATGCTTGTCGTCGTCGATGTCTTGGCCCAAATGAAACATCTCGATCATGGACTTCTCGTGGACGTACCGGACCACGTCGTGGAGGCTCAGACATCCTTCAGGCCGGAAGACCGGCAGCTTCGGATCGTAGAGGTTCAGGGGAACGACCTTTTTCAGGGTGTCCCGGACGAGCCTGAACAGGGGCCCGCCTTTCATCATGTTGGCCTTGGGTCTGGACCGGATCAAAGAGGCCACCTGACCGGCGTAGACCACACGGTTGGTGGCGTCCAGGGTGATCTCATCACCGTGATTCAGGACGGCTGTGGCCCGTTCAGTGCCCACCAGGGTCGGCAGGCCGAACTCACGGGACACCGAGGCCATGTGCCCGGCCACGCTGCCCATGTCGGTGACGATCCCCTTGATCTTGTTCATCAGCGGCACATAGGTCGGCGAGGTCTTGGCCGTGACCAGGATGACCCCCTCGGGCACGGCTCCCAGATTGTGATCGGACCGAAGGACAAAGGCCGGACCAAAGGCCGCACCGGCCGAGGCCGTGGATCCTCCGGACAGGAGGATCTCATGACCCTCGGCCTCGGGTGGCTGAGTAGAGGTCTCGGTCTGGTCCGGCTCGCGGTCCTTCGGGTTCAGAGGCCTAGCCTGGAGAATGAATAGTCTGCCGGACTGATCCACGGCCCACTCAATGTCCAGAGGCTCCTTGTAGTGCCGCTCCAGAGCCAGACCATACTCGGCCAAAAGTTGAAGCTGGGCGGGGTCCATGCAGGGCAGGACGCCCTTGGCAGGATCCACGGGATCCTCCGTCAGACCTCCCCCGGCACCCATCACGATCTGTTTGGACTTGAGAGCGACGCTCGCCTCAGTCACCTGCCCGGTAGACTTGTCGATCTCCCAATGGTCCGTGACCATGGTCCCGTCCACCACGCTGACTCCCAGGCCCCAGGCCGCACTGACGATCATGGTCTGCCGTCCGGGAGCGTTGGGGTCTTCGGTGTAGAGAACCCCGCTGGCCATGGCCGCGACCATGTTCAGACAGAGCACGCACATGACCACGTCCTGGTCCCGGTAGCCCATGCTCCGACGGTAGAACACGGCCCTGGGGCTGTACATGCTGGCCACGACCTCCTTGTAGGCCTCGACCACGTTTTCCTCGCTCACATTGAGCACCGTGGAATGCTGTCCGGCAAAGGACGATTCGGAATCCTCGCCCGTGGCGCTGCTCCTGACCGCCAGCCGGGTGCCGGGACCGAGCTCCCGGAACAACTGCCCGGCCTCGTAACGGATTCGAAGCCCCAGTTCTTCCGGAAGCTCCGTATCCCTGATCAGACCCTGAACGGCCCGGCAGGCCGCATCCAGACGGTCCGTGTCTGAAATGTCCAGTCCTCGGAAGCGTTCCCGGATGGCCTCGTAGAGACCCGTGGACCGCAAAAAATGATGTCCCGCGTAGGCAGTGACCACGAAGCCCCTGGGCGTGGGCAGACCGACCCGGTTGGCGATCTCCCCCAGGTTGGACGCCTTGCCCCCAGCCTGGGCCTGGTTCTCGTGGCTCAGGGACGCCAGGGGGAGAACCAGGCAGGTTCGCTCCGGCTTTTTCTGTCTGGTCAGTCCCCGAAGGATTTGGACCCCGATCCGCTCGGTCACAGCGAACAGTTCCGGGTACTTGCCCTGGGACACGGCGTTGAGATCCTCCACCAGCTCGTACACCACGGCCGTCAACTCCTCGCATTTCGTCAGCACCTCTTCGTAGGAGAAGGGACGCAGGCCGAAGAGAAGGTCCTCCAGATCGTTGATCAGATTTAGGGACAAATGGTTGTGCCGCAGGAGCTGCTTGAAATAGAGGTACTTGCGCTGGACTTCCGTGACCTCGGCCGGAATATGCGCGGCCCGGTCCTCGACCTTGAAAAGCCTGTCGAGCTGTCTGAACATCTCGGTCCTTCCTTGACGCGGTTCGCCGCATCCGCCGTTTCACTTCCGAAACGAGTAGTTTCCTTTCCGAAACTGGTCCGCATACCAGGGGATTTCATCCTCGTCGACCAGGACCATGTCCAGAAGCCGGACGGAGCCCATGAGCCGTCCGATCTGATCCAATTTGTCCTCCATGCGCGCCGAGTCGTATTTGCGGATCTCGGCCCGGAGCATGTCGCCCCGGATCTCCACCCTCAGGCCCATGGGCCTGAGGACCGCGGCAATCATCCGGGCCAGCCGCGTTCTACGGGCCGCGTCCGTGGCCCCGCCCTTGAAGGAGAAGGTGATGTAGTTGTCATTCAGATTGTCGCCGCAAAAGGCGTCCACGGTCACATAATGGTATCCCAGACGGGCGCTGTAGTTGACGTATCTCCGGGCCACAATGGCATAGCTGGCCACGCCCGGGAAAGCGTCCCGCTGGGGGTCGTTCAGAGAGGCCAAACTCATGATGGCCGAGAACTCGGTCAGATGAAGCCCCACCGGGTCCAGCCAATGCAGACCCGGATACGACATGCCCTTGAGCAGTGCCCTGAAGGGTCTGGAGGCGATGTCCTCCTCGGACACCAAACCGTCCCGGGGCGGGTTCAGAAATCCGCTGCCCAAATCCAGAATGTGGATTTTCAGGGGCAGTTTGGTCTCGAGAACCGCGGACCACTCATCCTCGTCCCCGATCTCGTCGCCCAGGTGGAACATCTCGACCATGGACATCTCGTGGATATAGCGAACCAGGTCGTGGACCGTCAGGCAGCCCTCGGGCCGGAACGATTCCAGCCTCGGGTCATAGAGGTTCAGGGGAGAAATTTTCTTCATGGCATCCTGAACCAACTGAAACAATGGCCCGCCCTTCATCATGTTCTTGGCGGGCCGGGTCCGGACCAGGGAATCGATCCGGCCCGAGTAGACCACCCCGTTGGTGGCGTCCAGGGTGATCTCCTCTCCGTGGGGCAGGGTGGACGTGGCCCCTTCCACCCCCACCAGGGTCGGCAGGGCGAACTCCCGGGCCACCGAGGCCATGTGCCCGGTCACGCTGCCCACCTCGGTCACGATACCCCGAACCTTGTGCATCAAAGGCACCAACCGGGGCGTGGTCTGGGCCGTGACCAGGATGACGCCCTCGGGCACGGTCCCCAGATGCTGGTCGTGGCCAAGGATAAAGGCCGGACCCGAGGCAGCCCCGGCCGAGGCCGTGGACCCGCCGGAAACAAGGATCTCGTGTCCGGACAATTCGACCTCGTCGATGGCTGCCTCGGCCGAGACTCGCTCCAAATCCTTGGGATTCAGTGGACGGGCCTGGATTACGAAAAGCCTGCCGCCCGGGTCCAGGGCCCACTCAATATCCAGGGGCTGCTTATAGTGGCGCTCCAGGGACAGACCATATTCGACGAGATGGGCGAGTTGAGCCGGTTCCAGGCAGGGCCGGTCCACCATCTCCGGCTCCACGGCCTCCCGGGCCATGCCGCCCCGGCTCCCCATGACCACCCGCACCGGCTTGGTCGCGGTCCTGGCTTCAAGAACACGTAGATCAGTCTTATCTATCTCCCAATGGTCCGTGGGCATGGACCCGTCCACCACTCCCACTCCCAGGCCCCAGACCGCCCCGACGATCATGACCTCCCGTCCCGGGACGTTGGGGTCCAGGGTGTAGAGAACCCCGCTGGCCTTGGCCCGGATCATGTTCAGACAGAGGACACACATGATCACATCCTGGTCCCGGTAGCCTACGCTCCGCCGATAGAATACGGCTCTCGGGCTGTACATGCTGGCCACCACCTGCCGATAGGCCTGGAGCACGTTCTCCTCCCGGACGTTCAAAATCGTGGCGTACTGTCCGGCAAAGGATAATTCCGAGTCTTCACCCGTGGCGCTGCTCCGCACGGCCATGCGGACGTCGGACCCGAAATCCCTGGCCAGCTGGACGGCCTCGTGTTTGATTCTCCGCTCCAGTTCGTCCGGCAGTGGCGCGGCCAAAATCCGCTCCTGCACTGCTTGGCAGACCTTCTCCAGCCGGTCCGTGTCCTCGATGTCCAGCCCCTGGAACTCGGCCTTAATGAAGTCCACCAGCCCCGCGGCCCACAGAAACTGGTGACAGGCAAAGGCCGTGACCACGAATCCCCTGGGTGTGGGCAGACCGACCCGGTTTATGATCTCCCCCAGATTGGCCGCCTTGCCTCCGACCTGCTCGGCGTTTTCACGGCTTAAGGCCGCTAGGGGCAGGACCAGGCCGGAGCGATTCGGCCGCCGCCTCCGGGATAGGGCACCCAGGACCTGGATACCGATCCGCTCGGCCACGGCAAATAATTCCGGATACCTGCCCCCGGACATGGCGTTCAGATTTTCCACCAATTCGCAGACCACACCCATCAGGGCCTGGCACCGCTCGAGCACTTCCTCGTAGGTGAAAGGCCGGTCGGCCAAGGCGAGCTGTTCCAGGCCGTTGACGATCTCCAGTGACCGGTGGTTCTCCTTGAGCAGATCCTTGAAATAGAAATACTTGCGTTGGGACTCCGGTTCCTCGTAATCTTTCCGGTCCGATCCCTGGGCCCGGCCGAACAATCGCTTGATGAACCGGATCATGCCTCGCTCCATGGGGCGCAGGCGGTCTTTGGCGCGGGTGAACTGCACATATGGAAAAAATACCCTTGATTTCGACCGATGACAACACGGGGATCAATTCGGATTTCAGTGGAAGAGGTCACAACATCAAATGGAACGACTCCATCGGATCCGGATCGGCCCTTGACAAAAGGGGTGAAATTGAGGCCTGTTCCGTTCATGTTCATTTCGTCACAAGCCTTTTTCGAGAACGATCCGGTCCTCGTCCCCCTCCTGGACGAACTCCCTCTCGGTGTTTCCATTCTGGATTCCCATGGCCGGGTCATCATGGTCAACCGCGGCTACGAGATCCTGACCGGCGTGGACCGCCACCGGGTTTGCGGCCTCGGCTGCCTGCACACCCTGCGCTGCAGCCATTGCTTGGCCGGCTGCCCGGTTCGCGACGGGCGGACCACCTTTGCCCCCATCCATTGCGACGCCGACATCCTGACCCGCGACCGGCGAAAGGTCCAGGTCCGGCTGACCGTGGCCCCCCTTGTCGACGAATCCGGGCACCACCGGGGCTATGTCGAAACCGTCCAGGAGCGGATCGCGCCGACCCGAACCGACGGCTACGACCATCTGCCTTTCGGCATGGACGAGCTGGTCGGGGTCAGCCCCCAATTCCGCCGGGTCCTGCGCATGCTACCCAGCGTGGCCCAGACCGACTCCTCGGTCCTCATCACCGGCGAAACCGGAACGGGCAAGGACCTCCTGGCCGAGGCCATCCACAAGATCTCCGACCGGGCCCGGGGGCCCTTTGTCAAGATCAACTGCGGGGCCCTGCCCGACACCCTTTTGGAATCCGAACTCTTCGGCCACGCCAAGGGGGCCTTCACCGGAGCGGACCGAAACAAGCCCGGGCGTTTCCGCCTGGCCGACAAGGGCACCATTTTCCTGACCGAGATCGGGGACCTGCCCCTGGCCCTTCAGGTCAAGCTTCTCTCGGTTCTGGACGATAAGATGATCTACCCATTGGGCGGGACCACCGGGTTCCACGCCGACGTCCGCATCATCGCCGCCACTCATCGCCATCTGGAGGACATGGTCGCCCAGGGCCGGTTCAGGCAGGATCTGCTCTTCCGCCTAAACGTCATCCGCCTCCACGTTCCTCCCCTGAAGGAACGGATCGGGGACATCCCCCTTCTGCTGGACCACTTTCTCAAGGAATTCCAGGCCAGATTCAAGAGCCGGGCCCAGGCCTTTTCCGACGAGGCCCTGGACCTGCTCCGGGCCTACGATTACCCCGGCAATATCCGGGAACTGAGAAACATCGTCGAGTACGCCGTCAACTTCTGCCCCGGCGAAACCGTTTCCGGCCGAGACCTCCCGGCCTACCTCCTGGCCCAGGCCCTGTCCGCCTCACCGCAGGCCGGACCTTCGGGACACACGGCCCAGCCCCCGGGTGATCCGGCTCCAACTCCCAGAACCGACTCCACATGGACCGAGACCGAGCGGGACATGATCCTGGAGGCCATGGTCCGGGCCAAGGGCCGCCGGGGCGAGGCCGCCAAGGCCCTGGGCTGGGCCAGGAGCACCCTGTGGCGCAAAATGCGGGAGCATGGGCTGAGCGCGCCATGAGCCGCAAGATCCTCATCCCCCTCTTCGGCAACGAGGTCGCCCCCCGGTTCGATTTGGCCACCGACGTCATGCTCGTCCTTGTCACCTCCAAGCCGGACAAACCGGCCTGCTGGGAATCGCGCATCGTGGTTTTGCCCGGGCCATCGGCCGACGAACTCTGCCGGCTCATCCTGAACGAGGACGTTCAGACCGTGGTCTGCGCAGGCATCGAGGACGAATACTTCCAGTTTCTGACCTGGAAGGGGGTCACGGTCGTGGATGAGGTCATGGGCCCTGTGGACAGGGTCGTGACCGCCCTGGCCAACGATGCCCTCGACCGGGGCACGGACTTTTACGGCCCATCAAATGTTTTGTAATGTCCTTTTTTGATTTTTGTCGAATTTTTTTTTGTTGTATTATGTTTCATTTTTTATCTCCATCCATACTGGGCGCAGCTCCAAATCCATCGATATCCATTTGGTTTTCTTGCTCTTCCTTGTGTCGGCACGATCATTGCCAAATGATTGGCCGCTCTATGTATCAGAACAGGACAGGAGATCTCCACCCGGACATGCAGATCCTCATCGCCGACACCAACCCCGCCTTCAGGGACCATCTGGC
>RZZR01000099.1 GCA_009929795.1 Deltaproteobacteria bacterium
ACCGCGATCTTTGTCCCTTGCTCAATGCTGGCCTGCTCGTTGTTCAGGGTCACCACCCGGGGGGAAGACACAGTCTTGGACTCACCCTTGGTCTCGCCAAGCTGAAGCCTTGCATCGAGTTGCAGGAAATCTCCGCCCGACCACCTGGCCAGACTCCCGAACACGTTAAAACCGGACACATCCCCGGGAAGTTGCAACCCGGTGACGCTCATGGTCGTTCGCGTCTGATTTTCCTTGAGCTCCCCTTGAGGAGAAGTGCCTCCCCATTGCAGGCCCAGGCTGCGGACAAAGTCATCCGACGCGTAGACTATCCGGGCCTCAATCATCACCTGACGCTCGGGCCGATCAAGTTTCTCGACCACACTCCGAACATTGCGTATGGCATCCGGTGTATCCGAAACGATGAGCATATTGGTCCGGGCATCTTGGCTGACCTTGCCCCGGGGGGAGAGGAACTCCCGGACCTTGCCCGAGAGATCAGAGGACGTCGTGTAGTTGACCTGGATGTACTCGGTCCTCAAGGGAACGAGATTTTGAAGGCTCTCCTTGGCCTGAATGGCGGCCTCTCTGGCTTGCTGGAGCTGCTTCTGCTCACCCTGAAGTTTCTCGGCCGTGGTCACCCGGAGGATGTTCCCCCGCCTGACCATGCCCAAATTCCGCTGCAACAGCACGAGATCCAGCGCCTGATCCCAAGGGATATCTTTGAGCTTCAGAGAAATCTTTCCGCTCACGTTGTCATCGAGAATGAGGTTGTATCCGCTGACCTCCCCGATCAAACGCAGGACGTGCTCCACGTCAGCATTCTGAAGATCAATGGAAATCCTCTGACCTGTGTACTCACGCTTCATGCCCGGAAACAGGGCCGTCAACTCCTCCAATTCTTCGGCATGTTCAGGCGTCTCTGCCCCGGACGACAAGGGCTGAACCTTGCCATCATCTTGTCCTTCCTCCTGCTTGGCCGTCTGTAGGGTCTGAGTCTCAAAAGTGGTCAAAAACTTGAAAACACTTTGCCCGTGCCCCGTCTCAACGTGCATGGGCACTCGACTGGTGACGGTAAAGACCAGCTCCGCTCCGTTTTCCGTATTCTGGAACATTGCCGTTCGGACCTGGGTCGAAAACTTCTCCAGGCGGTAGAGCTTGAGAAAATCTCCGGGAACTTCAAGTCCGGGGAGAAAAAGGCGGATCTTGTCCTCCGGACCTGGCAACGGCTCGTACTCCACAGTCCCGTCGGCTGCTAAGGAGACCACGAGGTGCCCATCCTTGTCCTGGGCAAAATCCACATTCTCAAGCCTGACCGACCGGGAGGTCGCAACACGCGCCTCAGCCCTGTCCTTTCTCTCCTTCAAAGTCACTCGGACCGTGTCCGGAGTAGAGCGGTCGACCAAAAATTGTACATCTTTGCCCAGCCGGATGATCAATGCGTCGACCATATCCCGACCGGACTCGCTCTTCGCCTGAAGATCCAAAACCCATCCCACGGGAAGAGCGGGAAAGGCAAAAGACGGTACCGAACGGTCAAAGGCTAGGGTCAGGTTCCGCCCCTTGAGGGTCGGAGAAACCTCTGCCCCGGGTTCCACCGGTACCTCAATGAAAAGCATCTCCCCATCCTCAAAAACCAGGCACTTTCGTCGCGGGTCCTCTGGAATACCCGAATCTTCAAGCGTTGAAGCCGATGCCGGTCCGGGGTTCATGGTCTGGACAGGTATCTCATTTCCGGTCTCGGCCACCAAGGGAGGCAAATCGACATCGTCGTTGTATACCCGTTTCTTCTCCACACATCCGCCGAACCAGCCCAGAATCAGAGCCAGCAGAATTATCCAAACGATCTCGGTGAGTCTCGACGACCCGGTCCATTCCGAGGCACTAGCCATGGCCACCTCCGGTTTGCGCCCGCAATTTCAAGGGAACCTCTCGTACCTGTGGTTTCCCGAAAATATCCACATACTCCTCCCGGACAACGACCGCCTCCTGACTGATGGAGGTCACTTCTCCACCATTGCGGCCTACCTTCAAGCCCTGTCTGAGAACGAACCCCTTGCCGTCAGGAAGTTCGACCATGGCCACCGACTCGGCGGCGTCATCCGGCCTCCACATGATTCCCACCACCCGCAACTGGGTGACCTCGACCTGCTCCAGAGGCGTCAAGGGACGACCCGGATCACGTGTGACCGCCACCTCCTCCTGCTGCCGAAGAAATGGGACAAAGGGATCTTCCTTGCCGGTCGCCGAATACCTGTAGGCCGGAGGATCGATCCAGTCCGGCCGATCATCCTTGGCTGCAACTTCCTGGCTTTCGAAAGCGTTCACAACGTCTTCAGCCCAGGTCGGGGCCAATCCCCAAGTCGACAAGGAAACGAACGAAACCATCACGGCCATCGCAAACATAACTCCGACCTTTCTGGGCCGGAACCGCACTCCACTGTCGAACCTCGCGTTCATTTCTTCCCCTTGACGGGCTGGGCCTTGGCCTCCAATTCTTTCGAAGTCAAGGCACGATACACGGATAACTGACAATCGGCCCCGAGTTCGACACTCACACCCCCGTCCTTACCCTGCCCCGGCGTGAGCTTGATACTCTCCAGCCGAACCAGTCGGTCGACGCGGGCCAGACGATCGAAGTATCGCATTAGGTTGTGGAATGACCCCCGAAGCACAAGCTTCACGCTTCGAGTGGCATAAAAATCATGCATGACCTCGGCTCCGGGCTGAAAGGACTGGAATTCCACGCCTTCGTCCCGGCCCAAAATCTCAAAAGAAGCCAAAAGACCTTCAAGGGCCTGCGTATCCTCGGGCAGCAAGGTCTTGGCCCAGACGAACTCGGCCTCCCGTCGAAAGAGTTCGGCCTCCAGCTCCGGAAGAATCTTAATCTTGGCCCTGTTGGCGGCGATTTCCTGGTCGAGCCGAGTTACATCGTTACGCAAATATGCCATTCGGTCCAGATCCGGACTCAGCCAGAAGAACCAGTACACTCCACCAAGGACGATCAGGGACCCGACGACGATCAGGGCCTTGTGCAGAAGTGTCAGTGATTCGATTTTCTTGAGGATGAGGTCCTTATCCATTGCCGCCCTCCACGGCCTGAGGCTTCCGGGCCACGATCAGGCAGTCGAATTGGACCAGTCCCAGTCCTTGAATTTCTTTGCGGGATGTCCCCTTGGTCTGAACCTGGGCGATATAGGGAGACTTTCTGAGCCGGTCCACGAAATCGGCAAAGGCCTGATTATCCAAGGACACGCCCTTGACCTGAATGTCTCCAGCCACAGATAGACTGAAGCTCTCAAACCAGATCTTGGACTGCGGGATGCTGACGAGGATTTCGTCGATGTATCGCACCGACAATCCCTGTTCTTCGCGGATACTTCGAATGGCGTCGATCTTCGAACTCACCGAGGCGATCAGGCGCTCGAGCTCATTGACCCGCTTGACCTGGGCTAAAAGTTCGGCCTTGATCCGTTCCTTTTCGGCCTTCATCATCTCGAAATTTCTGATCTCCCCGGCCATCCATCGGCTGATCGAAAACATGCAGGCCAAGGCGAAAAGAAGGATCAAGATAAATAGGGCGACTTCCTTCTGAATATTGGCTGCCTTGGCCCGTTTCTGCTTGGGAAGGAGGTTGATGGTAATCATTTGATGACCGACCTCAGGGCCAGGCCCGTAGCGACGACAAACTTCGGGCCGTTTTCTTTCAAAAAAACGGGGTCGAACGCAGCCTCGTTGACCTTGATCTTCCTCCAAGGATCGAGATGGCGAACCTCCAAATCCAAGGCCTCGGACAGATGCTCGGCCAGACCTGGCAGCAGGCTTCCCCCGCCGGAAATGTACATGGTTGAAATGGTCTCAGCGGCCTCGCCCGCAGCCTGCTGGTGGCCCATCATGGCCCTGCGAATCTCGCTTACCCAGACAGAAACCGCATCGCGGACCTCGCGCTGGGTGGTGGAAATGGACTCGTCGTCAAAGTCGTCGGGCCCATTGATCTTGATCTGTTCGGCTTCGGCCATCCTGATGTTCAGTCCCCTGGCAATTCCTTCGGTGACCCGGTTTCCTCCCGAAGGCACATCCCGGACCAGCGAAGGCTGCCTATCCTGATAGGCGCAAAAGACCGACTGGCTGGCCCCGATATCAAGGAGATAAACCGGGGTGTCCAAGTCTTCGTAGTAATTGAACTCGTAACAGTTGCTCAACGCGAAGGCGTCCACGTCCACGATAGCCAAGGCCGCTCCGGACTCTTCCGCCAACCGCTCCAGATTGTCCACAGCCACCCGTTTGCAGGCCACTAAAACAAGATCATAATCGGTCTTGTTCTTGACCGAGAGGATTCCATAGTCGAGATAGACGTCATTGATATCGAAGGGGATATATTGCTTGGCCTCCTTCTGGACGATGTCCGGAAGTTTTTTGGCCGAGTCGGCCGTGAAGGAGACTCGCTTGATGATCACTGAGTGACCGTGCAGGGATGAGATGAAGACCTTGTCCTTGACCTCGTGGCTCCCGAGCAGTTCCCGGACTCTGGCTCCGGCCTGCTTGCGGTCTTCCTGCTCCTGAACGGTCCAGGATGCCGAGCCGACCTTTACCAACGAGGGAACCTTGCCCGGCTCGATCTGAACCATTTTGACCGCGTTGGTCCCATAATCCAAGGCGCATGAGGCAACTTTTTTTTTCAGGAAAGAGAGCATGCTGTACCTTCTCCCGATACTGTCCATGGCCCCGACCTGAATTGGATCAGGGTCGTCCGCTCGTCAAACTGAAACTCGAAGTCTTGCAGGGCGAGCAGTCTCGACGATTCAAAAAAAATCAAACAGGGCGGATGGTCATCACCGGACATTTGGCAGCCTTGACTACTTTTTCGGCAACCGAACCGAATAGTATTCGATCTATGCCCTTGCGGCCGTGGGTACCCATGACAATCAGATCAACCTCGTTCTCCGCCACGTAGTTGAGTATCTCTTCCGCCGCATATCCGGTCACCACCACACCCGTGGCCTCCTTGCCTGGAAAATGCTCGTCCAGAAAGGCATCCATGGTTTTTTCTGCCCCGCTGACAATCTCTCCGACAAAAGAATCAATAGAGGTCGGCGGAACATGGAAACCGACATACTGGGTCAACGAAGGAGCCACATACATGACCTTGATTTTGGCTCCAAGAGCCTGGGCTAAAGTGGCTGCATACGAGGCCACGTGGGCGCTGTTCTGGGAAAAATCCACCGTGCAGAGTATGGTCCTGATCTGTTTCATCCCATGGTACTCCTTCTCGTGTGTAGCTTGAACACGGCCTGGTTACTAATGTTTTTGACCAAAGGCTCCCGGGTCACCAACCCAGAATATCTCATTGTCCGTAAATTTTTTCGACTCTTGCCATAAAGAGGTCCATATCACAAGGATTTTTTTAACAAATGAAAAAAAATCTCTTCAAGGCGTTTCTCCAAAAAAATTCTCGAATCGATATCCAATTAGAACGGACCCTCTTACGCTGAAATTGGGCTACACATCCCTTCTTCAACCAAAGGAAGGGTGAATGAAAAAGTGCTTCCCTGCCCAGGAACGCTCTTGACCAAAATGTTGCCCCCATGCTTTTCAACGAATTCCTTGCACAAAACAAGACCGAGACCGGTGCCCCGCTCTCCTTCGGTTCCTCTTCGGGAACACTTCTGGTCGAGAGAAAAAAGGCTGGCCATGGTCTTGTCATCCATGCCCACGCCTGTATCTTGGATCGAAACCTCAACCTTGGAGCCTTGATGTAAAACGGACACCTCAATCTTTCCGGCCCGTCCGGTAAACTTGACAGCATTGAAAAGAAAATTGCGGATCACCGTATTGATCATCGCCTTGTCGACGGAAACAATGATATCTTTGGGTATGTCGCAGTACAATGAGATGTCTTTTTGCTCGGCGCTCGGCCTAACCAATTCAAGAGGCCCGTGAACCAGTTCATCCAGGGAATATGGTTGAGGGTCGAAGGCTGTGAACCCTCGTTGCATCCTGGCCCATTCAAGAAGATTTTCCAGAAGGCTGAAGACGTTCTCCGCATTCCCCTTGATGTCGCCGACGAGCTTCTGCATATCCTCGGAACTGATCCCTGTAATTTTTCCCGACATCAGTCGAACCAGCGCCAAGAACCCGATGAACGGAGATCTGAGATCATGGGCAATGATGGAAAAGAACTTGTCCTTCTCGGCCAGAGCCTGCTCCAATCTGGCATTGACCTTCCGAATCTCCTCCTCGGCTCTGGCCTGATCGACCATGGCCCTGGCCAGCTTGACATGCCCGAAGCTGAGCGATGACACTAGATTGGCCAGACGTGTGTAAAAGGTCATGGCCCGATGAACCGTTTCCCGACTGAAGCGGGGAGCCCGGTTCAAAGCTTCGACATAGGCTTGCTCGTCAAACCCGTACCGCCTAGCCTGAGCCAGAAAAAGCTCCATGTCAGGCTCTTCGTCGTTGAAAAAAAACTGTCCCAGAAAGAGGTTACCCAGATGCCTGTCGCCCACGACGATGGGCGTGGCCATATCCCACATGTGATTTCTGCATTTGTAGAGCTTGAATGTGCCCGGGTCCCCACCCCCGGAAAGAATGGTGTCGCTCTCCAGACAATGCTTCCGTGTCTCTGAATTTACGCGGTGAAAACGGGTACAGATATCTTGCCAGCCCGTGGATACCAGAACCTTGCCCCGAAGATCGACTACGGCACTGCCGATCTTGGTCAGATTGAAGAAATCGTCCATAAGCCGCTGGAGGATAGGAACGTCGAGGATATCCTCTAATTCCAAGGCGGCGAGATCCCCTTCCGGGGACATGAGGGCGAAAAGCTTGGACCGGACCCGGGATTCACTCTCCCGCAATGCCGTTTCCATCTCCTTGCGCTCGGAAATGTCTCGGATCAGACCATCATAGGACTGGATTCTGCCGCGTGCGTCAAAATTTAGAACCATTGTATTTTTGACCCAACGAATCCGTCCGTCCTTGCGGACGATCCGATGCTCCAACGAAGGCGGCGTGTACCCGGCCAGAGCCTTTTTGGCCTGGTCCCGAACCTTCTCCCGATCCTCGGGCACGACCATCTTGATCCACAGGTAGCGATCAGAGGCGAATTCCTCGGCGGTGTAGCCCGTCACAATCACGCAAGCCGGACCGTGGGTCGTTTCCACCGGATAGCCGTCAACGATCCTGACCGTGTACAGGTAATCGGTCAGTCCCTCGGCAATCCGCCTGAAGCGGTCTTCGCCGGCCCGGAGCTTCTCCTCGGTCCGGTGTTGGTCGGTGATGTCTCGAATCACCCCGTGATACTGATTCACCCGGCCGTCATCTCGGAGGATACATTTGATGGCCAGAGAGACCCAGAACAGGGTTCCGTCGCGCCGAACCTGACGAAACGTCCGGGTTGCCAAATGCTCCCGGCTTCTCAGGAGCCGCATGAACTCTTCCCGCTCGGACGGATCGACGAAGGCCTGGGTCGGCATGTCCGTCATCTCCGCCATCATCTCCTCGGGAGAAGCGAACCCATACATGTCGGCAACGGCCCTGCTGACGAACATTGGGCGCCCATCGTCCCCAATGGCCAAAATTCCGATTCCGGCGCTGTCCAGGATATCCAGACAATCCGGAGAACGGGCGATGGAACCATTATTCTTGATGCACTCTTCGGCCATCTCGTTCGCCTCCGCATCCATGTCGAAAAAATCTGAACGGCAGGAAGTCCGGATCCATGCTCTCACGATGTACAATACACATTTTTAATTGGTTACCACGTCAATAATCGCAAGGCAATATACACTCATTTTGAAGACTGGAAAAACACGCAATGGCTGCTGCCCGGGCCGCAGAAAAAAAAGCCCCCGCGAACATGTCCGCGGGGGCCGTTGAATCAGGCGTTCATCTTATCTATTTCTTCAACCAGGCCATCATTCCTCTGAGTTTATCCCCAACCTCCTCGATCTGGTGCTCATGGGCCTTGCGGCGCATGGCCAGAAACGAGGGACATCCGGCCTGGTTCTCCAGAATCCAGTTGCGGGCAAAGGTTCCGTCCTGAATCTCCTCCAAGACTTTCTGCATGGCAGCCTTGCTTTCCGGTCCGACGACCCGGTCCCCGGAAACGTAGTCACCATATTCGGCCGTATCGCTCACCGAATGATGCATGAGCTTGTAGCCCCCCTCGTAAAAGAGATCCACGATGAGTTTCAGCTCATGCATGCACTCGAAATAGGCCAACTCGGGTTGGTACCCTGCCCGGACCAGGGTTTCGAACCCGGCCCGAATGAGGGAACTCACGCCGCCACAAAGCACGGCCTGCTCGCCGAACAAATCTGTCTCGGTCTCTTCCTGAATCGTCGTCTCCAGCGAACCGGAGCGGGTCCCGCCGATGCCCTTGGCATAGGCCAGAGTCCTGGCCATGGCCTGACCGCTGGCATCCTGGAGCACCGCTACCAGGCAGGGGACACCCCCGCCCCGCTCATACTCGCGCCGAACCATGTGCCCGGGGCTCTTGGGAGCAACCAGAACCACGTCCACATCCTTCGGCGGGACGATCTGGTTGTAGTGCAGATTGAAACCGTGGCTGACGCCCAGCACCTTTCCGGCCGTCAGATTCGGCTGAATTTCATTCTTGTAAACCGAAGGCTGGTGCTGATCCTGAATGAGGATCTGAATCCAGTCGGCCATTTTCGTGGCCTCGGCCGCGCTCATAGGTTCGAATCCGTCCTCCACGGCCTTGTCGAAATTGGGGCCGCCGGGTCGCTGGCCGATGACCACCTTGAGGCCAGAATCGCGAAGGTTCTGGGCGTGGGCG
>RZZR01000100.1 GCA_009929795.1 Deltaproteobacteria bacterium
GAACAGGTGATAGAGCGCCAGCATGGCGTGCGTCTTGCCGCCGCCGAAGTTGGTCTGCAACTGGATGACCGGGTCGCCGTCGCCGAAGATCAAACGACGCAGCGCCCCGACCAGCATCGCCTTGAGGCTTTCGGTCAGATAGGTCCGGCGGAAGAATTCAGCCGGGTCGCGGTATTCGGGCGTCCCTTCGCCGAGATGCACCTGCCACAGATCGGCGGCGAACTCGGCCTGCTGATAACGCCCGCTCGCCACATCCTCGTGCGGCGTCACCACCTCGCGCCAGGGTTTGAGGCCGCCGCTCACGCCGCTCTCAATGGCGATGCCGGATGACTTGCGTTTCTCGCTGCGCGCCTGCTCGTCAAAACGCACGCGCAGCAGCTCCATCTTCATCCGGTCGACCTCCTCGGACTCGGGGGCCGAGACGGCGGACAACAGACGCTCCACCGAGTCCAGGGCCCGATAGGCGTCGTCGCCGGAGAAGGGCTCCTGGTGCGCCCAGCGGTTGCGCACCGCGATGATCTCGATCACCAGGCTGCGCTCGGACTTGCCGAGGATGTGGCGAAACACCTCGCCCCATTTGCGATCCATGATGACCAGCATGGCCGCGACGTCGCCGGTGGGATCGCTGTTGCCGGCGTTCAGCCGGGTGTCGGACAGCACGTCTTTCGCCTCGAAGGCCCAGCCGTCGCCGAATTTGGCCTTCAGCTCGCGCTCGACGAAGGGGCCGAGCCCGGCCTTGAGCAGGGTGAGTGATTTGCCGACGCGTTCGTGGCCAAGCTCGTCGCCGCGACCGGAGCACTGGAAGGAAACACCTTCCTGGGCGGCAGCGGCGAGGATTTCGGCTACGGCATTGCCCTGGATGGCAGCGGCAACATCTATGTGACCGGGGAGAGCGACGCCACCTGGGGCGACCCTCACCGCGTTTTTTCGGGATCCACCGACGCGTTCGTGGCCATGCTCAGTGGCGAGGCCGGGGACGGCTTGCTCGATTTGCAAGGGAACGGTTTTCTGGGCGGCAGTGGCGAGGACTCCGGGAATGGTATTGCCCTGGACGAGGGCGGAAGCATTTTTGTGGTCGGCACCAGTTCCGACTCCTGGGGCACCCCTTCCCGTCCCCATGCAGGGAATTACGATGCCTTCGTCCTCAGGCTCAACGGTGAGACCGCCGCACTGGAAGCGCTTGCCTTTCTGGGTGGCAGCGGCGACGACTATGGCCGTGGTATCGCCTTGGACGACACCGGAAACGTCTACGTGACTGGGGAAAGTTCCGCCACTTGGGGCAGCCCGATACGGGAGTTCAGCGGCGATACCGATGCCTTTACGGCCAAGTTCAATAGCGCTTCCGGGGCCGTGGTCTGGAATGCCTTTCTCGGCGGCACCGGCACCGACTCTGGTTCAGGCCTCACAACGAGTGGAGTCGGTACCGTTTATGTGACCGGGTACGGCGATTCCTCCTGGGGCAACCCTGTGCGGGGATACACGGCGGATGGTTTTTACGACTGTTTCGTGGCCAAGGTTGTCAAGCAGGGCGGTCTGGCCGGGGTGCTGATGCTCTTGTTGGGTGAATAGCTCTGTTTTTCACCTTTCCGCCGTACATCGCACCGGGGGAGCGGGATTGTTGCCGTGACCCCGTTCTTGAGCCTTTTTCCCAGGAGGAGATTATGTCCCACCCAAGACAACGGTTCGATTCGTCCGGCCGCTATGTCCAGGGCTTGGCATATTAGCTTTCTTGTTTTTTCCGATACACGTCATTGTAATTCTGAATAGGCCCACATACCCCTCGTTCCCATGAATCAATGTTTAGCCCCATCTGACAGGAGGCATTGTCATGAAAAATATCATGACCATTGGGTTGAGTGTAAGCTCCAACCACCAAGGAGGAAACCCATGATAATATCTTCAAAGTTTATAAGAATTTTCTGGCTCATCGCCTTGTTGTTAGTCCTGCCTCCCCTGCTGGTCTTCGCTCAGAACAAGGTGGTAGTTATTCCGCTGTTTGGGGACTCCCCCAGTCCATCATCAATCCCGGCACCTGTGCCCAAGACCGGGCAAACAACAACAGAAGCCGCCGGTGACGACGGGGCATTGAAAAAGGGCGTGGCCTGGCCCAACCCACGCTTCACGGACAACAACGACGGTACTGTAACCGACAACCTGACGGGGTTGATCTGGCTGAAGGACGCAAGCTGTGCCGAGTTCTATGGTGGTGATAGCACGGGTCAGAACAGTCGACCATGGGCGGATGCTTTAGCCGCAGCGAACAATCTTGCCGCCCCTTATTGTGGGTTAAGCGACGGTTCAACCGCAGGGCAGTGGCGTCTGCCTAACCTGCGGGAGCTACAAAGCTTGATCGACTATGGGGAGTTTGATCCCGCCCTGCCTGCCGGGCATCCATTTCTTGGCAATCTGTCGGGAAATCATTGGTCGTCCACTACCAGCGCCAGCGGGTCCTTCAACGCATGGCTGGTGGTTTTTTTGGGTGGTTACGTGGACTATTATGGTAAAACAAACCCATGCCAAGTTCGTGCTGTGCGTGACGGGCAGTAATGGGTGATTTGATTCTTTGATGATTCGCCGCTTGGAAGGAATGGGATTGACGATGATGTATCCTTATTCTGCCGGGATAGAGGCCTGAAATTTCTGGATGAATTCAATGACCTTGGTTTGCTTTTGGGCAGGTATTCTGGTCGAGGCAGAGCCCCTGTCTGTGACCACCCCCAAAGGGGGGGGATTTCAACACCATATTAAACGGTTACATAATTGTCGGCGACAAGGTAGAGCGCATTTTTTTTCCGGAACAATGGAATCGATCGTTCTCTGTGCCGCGAAACGTCAAGGAGGGAGGAGATGCTCAGGTTGGCGATGATCGTTTTCTGTTGTGTGGGCGTGTTCGGTCTGTTTACCGGCCCGGTTTGGGCAACCCCTGGCCCTTTGTCCGAGAATCGGTTTCTGGAAAGTGCCGGTAGCGGGGATCGTCCGGGCAAGGAAAATCCGATCAAGAATCCGGACCGTCTCTATTTGTTCAAATCCGATCTATTGTTGAGCGTGAGCGGGAACATCGCGTCCAAGACCTTGACCAAATCGTGGAACAAGCCCAAGGCCAGCGATCTCAAGTCCTGGATGTCGGATACGCACGAAGCCATGTCCATGCCCCTCTATGGCCAATCCCCCAATGGAAAGAACGATGCCGGCATCGTTTTTTCGCCGGTCGAGTTGGCTTCAGGGCGGATTACATCGCCGACACAGGACGATGTAGTCTGCGCCCATTATTACCGCGACCATGACGCGGTCAAACCCTATGTCTTTTTTGTCGACAATCCGGACGTGAACTCGAAAGCGGCCGGATCCTTCGATTTCTGGTCTTTCAACTCCGAGTCGTCGTTCAACAACTACTACAGTATCGGTCTGGCCGTCGGAGACGTGGACCTGAAAGCCGACGAGAACGGCGAGTACAACGATGAAATCGTGGTCGCCTTCCATGCCTGGAACCAGCCGGGATATGGCGATTTCGTGGTCGTATGCGTTCTGGACAAGGATCTCAAGTACCTGGCCCATTCTACATCCGACTCGTTGTTGGATTATCCGACCGGCAAGAACAGTGTCACGAGGCCGTTCATCTCCGTGACCATGGGCGATTACGACAACGATCAGAAATCCGAAATCGCCCTGGGCTTTCGGACTGCCGACAGTCATGGAAGCTCTCAGAAGTACTCCATTTCGACCTTCAAGATGGAGTCCGGACTCACGTTGAAGGACTCGACCATCTATTCCATCGATTCATCAGGACAACTCAATGCGGTCGACATGGCCTCGGGAGATTTTGACGGTAACGGCATCGAGGATATCGCCGTGTGTATCTCGGCCATGCAGAAATTGGATCCGTACGATATGCTCCCCTACACGGTCTATCTCCTGACATTTTCCACCGACTCGGCATTGAAGCTCAAACATCGGCATGCCTGGCACGATTCTCCAAGTATTTACAATTGCTACGGGAGCGTCAGGGGGGCAAGCATCACCTCCGGCCTGTTCAAATACAATCCCTCCAGCGGGTACACCACGTCTCGCAGACAAATCGCCATGTCCGCAATTTTTCTCGATGTCCATGCAACATTCTACAACAACGTGGTCATCTTTGACGTCGACAAGGATTGCAAGCCGGTCTTTGCCAAGTCTGTATGCAGTTCCGAGACGTATTTCACCTACACGAACGACACCACGATTCTGCCGGGGATTACGGCCGGGAACTTCAAGGGACTGGATTCCGAGATACTCAGGGATCAGATCGCCTTTTCCTGGTCGGAGAACAAGAAGCCCAAATTCGCCATCTACGATGTGGCCGAAGACTTTTCCCTGACCCAACTGTACAAGGGCGACTTCATTCCCGGCTCGTCGCAGACCACGGATCAGGATCTGCAAAGCGTGCCCATCATCGCCGCCGACCGGGACGGGAAGGGCTATTATCTCGGGGCTCCGGTCCATCTGACCATCCCCGCCTTTCTCAGGGCCAACTATATCATCCAGGAGCCGCCCAAGCATCTCGACTATCTCCCCAATGAAAACGGAACCTGGGATGTCGTCCAGGTCAGCCGGGAGAGAGGATTCTACACCTCCTTTGCGGATACCAGAGGGACGAGCCTGGAGACTACCCATCAGGACACGACCGATTTTTCCATCGGCGGATCGGAACAGATTTCCGCCAAGCAGACCCTCAAGGGAAGCCTGTTGATGGCCAAGGCCGGGATTACCACCAAGGAATCGGAAAAGCTGGCCTACGATTACAACAGCGTGACCAGCAACCTGAACGGGAACTACACTTCGACCCAGACCTCATCCCTCTACAAGACGGACCGGGACGACTATGTGCAGATCCAGTTCAGTGTCATCGATATCTGGCGGTTTCCCATCTATGGGCTCAAGGACAAGGACAACAAGAACTGTTTCTACGACGTGGTCATGCCCGGCCCGGTCAACGCATCCATGGACGTTTGGGGCTGCGACATTGCCGATTACTATCAGCCGGCCCACGAAAACGGGAACATCCTGTCCTATCCATTGACGAGCGCCGAGAATTTTCCCGTTGATCTGGGCAACCACACCATTGTCGACGTGGACGGCGTCAGCCACGAATTGGACTCGCCCATGAGCGGGTATACCGAGCAGACCTGGAGCGCGGGCAGCGGCATGACCTCCATCGAGTGGGCCTCCTCCCAATGGAAGGTCAAGGAGCGGTCCCACACCAAGAAGCTCAATTTCAATTTCGATTTTCAGCTCGGATTCCAGTCCGAATCCTATGTCATCGTCGAGGAGCAGAAATGGTATACAAACATCGATCTGTCCCTCAATCTGGACAAGAGCTGGTCGAGCACGGACTATTCGAAAAGCCTCCTGTCCGACACCCAGGACGTCAGTCTGTACCTCCCCGGAGACGGTGATCCGGATCAGGCCTATGTCTTCAGGCCGACGGTGTACACGACCAAGGATGGTGTCCTGAAGATGGCCCACGCCGTGGACCCGACCGGGTCCCAGCAGGGCGTCTGGTGGCACAGGCACTATCGAGGCCGACCCGACCCGGCCCTGAATCTGCCTAAGAAGTTCCATTGGACTCCGGACCCGAAGAGCCCGGACTATTTCGGGACTTGGTCCCTGGCCAAATACCGTCAGGACAGAAGTCGGATGCGAGGACTATTCCTGCTCAGAAACGAGCCCAAGGACGATCAGACCGAGAGGCTGTTCGTGGCCTCCCCGCCTGTGGCCGGCGACGTGATCTACGTTCTGACCAGGGTCTACAACTACAGCCTGGATACGGACACCGGTCCGTTCGGGGTTCGTTTCGCCTATGCGGACTACAACGCGACCCTGTACGACGCCGAGCCTTCACTGACCAAGATTGGAGAGGCTTCGGTGGCCAATCTCGGTCCAATGGAACAGCAGGAGGTCTACGTCAAATGGGATACCTCAGGTCTTGGCGGATATGAACCCGGGGGCAGCAAGGATTATGTCGTTTACGTCACGATCGATCCGGACAACGAGGTCGAGGACGAGATCCACGAACTCTGGGCCGAAGATCAGACCCCGGTTCCTTCCTTCGAGGGTTCCGAAAAGGATTTGGCCTCGGGCAAGACCTTTTTCCGGGGCAGCAACAATCAGGGCTTTTGGCCATGGGACAATTCATTCAAGATTTTTTCCGATGCGTCCTTTCCGTCCGGGGAACCGGGTCGCCTGACCCTGGTCGGCATCGAGGTATCGCCGACCCCGGCCAGCGAGGAATACGGAGAAAATGTCTACGCCGGACTCCCGTACAGGATTCATCTCGATGTCCATGCCTCGAACACCGACAAGAGTCACGGCCACATTCTCTTTGAGGACAATGGCCGCATTTTTTCGGTCAAGCGGACTTTCGGCTTTGATCAGGGGGAAAACGATTTTTATTGCGACTGGACCCCGACGACCGCCGGGATCCATGACCTCAAGGCCGTGGTGTACGACACGGCCAACCAGCACAATGCCAGCATCATCATTCCGGTCGAGGTCCGGGAGTTCGGGGCGTCCAATTCCAGCGACGATGGAGGGAATTGCTTCATCGCCACGGCGGCCTTTGGATCGTATCAGGAAGAACACGTCCAGGTTTTGCGGCAGTTCAGGGATCGATTCCTGACGACCAACGGCCTTGGGCGGGCCTTTGTTGGGGCCTATTACGACTGGAGCCCATCCCTGGCCGCAGCCATCGATGACAACGAGTTTTTGCGGGCTGTGGCCAGAACGGCCTTGCTGCCGGTCTATGGCCTGGCCCTGGTCGGCCTGGAGTTCGGCATGGGGACGATATTACTGTCCATCCTGGGGGGGCTTGTTTTTCTGTGGATGATGAAAAGGCGCGTATGGTTGGGGGTCGCGGATAAGCCCTGGGAAATCTAGCCGGTTTGGAAAGAACAACGGCCGAATCAATATTGAAAGGCCGAGATCCGGCCAAGAAACTGCAACGAAAATCAAGGAGGTTGATGGATGTCGGTTCATGGGAGAAAGGTGAATGTCTTCCTGCTGACGGCAATGGCCGTCTTCTTGTTTGGTGTCTCCTCGGTCAAAGGAGAATCAAAGGATCTGGATCAGGTTCTCTCCAGAGTGGCCATTTTGGCCGATCTGACCGATGCCGAGCGCGAATTGTTCGCTCCGGCGGCCACGTTGCGACGCGTCCAGGCGGGGGAGCAGATCACGCGCCGGGGTGAAAATCCGGGCAAGATGTACTTAATCATGGACGGGAAAACCCAGGTCTGGGTCAACGGCAGCCTCGTGACGACCATCACCGGACAGACCATCATCGGTGAGACCGAGTTCCTGAACCGGCTGCCCATGTTCGCCGACGTCATGGTCGAAGAAGAAACAGATTTGATCGAGCTGGACAACGCCAAACTGACGGAAGTCATGAATGGCAATCCCAGAATCGGATACGTCATAATGCGCGAACTGGCGGTCATCGAGGCCGTGCGCCTTCGGGAAACAACGGTTTCCACAAACGAATCAGGAGAATGATTGGTCGGTGGGGCGATGGACCGGAAGATTTGTTCAAGCCCCTGGCTCATCACTAGGGTTTGACAGCCGTTTTTTGTCGTCCCCTGGATGATCGAGTCTTTCTGCGAGTTCCAGAACCGTTCGTGCCACGTATCGCATCTCGGTTATCAGGGCGTGGAAGCGGATGATGTCATCGAGATCGAAGCGCAAGGTTTCGCCCTGATGGCGAATGAGTTGAAGTCGTTCGTTGACGGATTCGAGGACCGGGGCGAGGGGGGGAATGTCGACCGGCTCGGAGCGATGGGCCACGGCCCGAGCCAGGACCGGCAGGGCCGTCAGGGTGGTTTCGGCCAAAGCCTCGAGCTGGGGTCGCAGCAGGCTCAAGGCCGGGATGGGGGATTCCACGGCGTGTTCCATGGCCGTCAAGTGTTCTTCGAGGCGTTGTTCCAGCCGGAAGATGCCACGGAGGAATTCGACCCGTTTTTTCGATCGGGGTTCCTTGAAGCCTGACCTGATCAAGGTCTTGTTGTCGTCTCGCAGGGTCCTGAGTCTGGCCCGGGCCTCGACGACGTCCCTGGAGGTGTCCTGGTCCTCGAATTCGGCCCGGATCAGGGCCCGGTAGAGGTTGGCGCAGGTGTTCAAGGCCTCGGCCAGACCCCGTCCCAGGCCAGTGGCGGCCCGCAGGGGGAAAACGAGCAGGGACACGGCCAGGGCCACGGTAATGCCCAGGGCCGTTTCCAGAAAGCGGACGGCCCCGATTTCGACCACGCTCTCTCCGGGCTCCCCGAGCATGAGAACGATGGCCGCGGTGATGCCGGCCAAGCGAAGGGCCTCGTTGAGCCCAGGAATGATGGCGCAGATGGTCAGGGTGGCGAAAACGGCCACAACCATGGCTGCGGTCGGGTCCGGGACGATTAGCCCCATGAGGACGGCCACGATGGCCCCGACGAGAGTCCCCAAAAGCCGGATGCCCCCGGCGTGGACGCTTCCTCCGAGGTCGGCCTGCATGACGATGATGGCCGAAATCACGGCCCACAGGCTCTGGTCGAGTTCCAAGGCCTCGCAGGCCAGGGCGGCGATCAGGGCGGCCAGGGCGGTCTTGAAAGGGTGGACCAGGGCCCGGTCGCTCAGTGGGGATTTTTTCACGGTCTGATCTGGATCATTCGGGTTGACGTTGAGGTCAAATTGTCCGTGAATAGTTCCAGACGGTCCCTATTGCCA
>RZZR01000101.1 GCA_009929795.1 Deltaproteobacteria bacterium
GGCGGGCGGTTCCTTTCAAGAGCATGGGGGGCATGGGATCGGTGGCCGAGCCCTCCAGGACGAGGTAGCGGGGTTCGCCTTCGGCCCGGCGGATCCGGATCCGGAGCATGGTCTCGCCTCGCCAGTAGGGGATGGACAGGCCGCGGGGGATCCAGAGCTTTTTCGGGGTGCCGTCGGGCCGCAGGCGTTCGGGCAGGCCCCAGCCGGCCCGGGCCCGGTAGACGTCGCGGCCGCGTTCCTCGATCCATCCCAGCTTGCAGAGGGCCGCGGTCTTGGCCGAGATGCCGCGGGCCGACAACCAAGCCACCTGGTCGGGCCGGGACTGGAGCCTGTCTGCCGACTCGTTGACCAGTTGCCAGGCGTGGGCCTGCCAGACCTGGGCGGGGTCTTTGATGGGCGACGCCGTTGGCGTGGTCGACGCCGTTTGCGTGGGCGACGCATGCGTCGCCCCTACGGGCGCGTCGAGAACCCCGAGGCGGGCCCGGCGCTTGGGGCGCTTCTTGGGGTCGAGGATCCGGCCGACCAGTTCGGCGGCCTGGGGAAAGGTCTTGCCCTCGTGGGCCTGGAGCCAGGAAATGGCGTCGCCACCCTGATCGCATCCACGGCACCACCAGGTCCCGGCCTCGCCTTGCTCCGGCCAGACATGGCAGCGGTCGGTTCCGCCGCAGGCCGGGCACGGGCCATGCCATTCCCCGCCGTTGGTGGTGGCCGCCCGCTTGAAGGTCAGGCCCAGGCGGTCGATGCTGTCCAGAAGAACGGTCACGGCCGGGCCCCCTGGAGGGTTTGGACGGTTTGGACCATTGGTGGACGGTTCGTTGGGAAAAGGTCCAGGGTGTAAACCCCTTTTCTCTTTATACTTCTTTCTTCTTTTGGACCTTTGGACCTTTGAAAAGAATAAAGTAAAGAATAAAAGAAAGAGATAAAGCCCTGGGGCCGAATAGTTGCACGGAAAAAAGGTCCAATGGTCCACGTTGGCCTATAAAGCGTTGAAATTTCCGGATAAAACCCGTGGACCTTTTCCCGGCGAAAGGTCCACCAATGGTCCAAAGGTCCGGGCCTCACTTGAGGGACTCCGTTTCCACGGTCAGGAACAGGCCCTGGTAGTAGTAGACGCCGCGCTTGATCCGCTCGAACTTCTTGGACATGCGACGACCCCACCAGGCGATGGAGGGGACCCGGGCCCCGTGGTATTTGCGCCACCAGGCCCCGAAATTCTCATAGAGGTCGTTGCTCGATGTCTCGCCCCCGTCGGACAGGCCGACACACTCGTCGATCCAGTCCTGGATCTGGTCGTTCTCGCGCCGGTACTCGTCCCCGGCCGACATGACCGGTGGGGGCGGATTCAGCCCCTCCCCCCTCCACAGCAGGCAGCCCTCCACCATCCAACGCAGGATTCCGGGCCGCTCGTTGGCCAGGGCCGAGCGGAGCCGGTCGTCCCGGAGCTTCTGGCGGGGGTTGTCCGGATCCGGACGGTGGACGAACTGGAAGGGCCAGACCACCTTGCGGACCCGCTCCCAGAACGCGAAGTCGTCGGCCGGGGCGTAGGGGTCGTTGTTGGTGCAGAGGATCAGGAGGTGGGTGGGCAGGAACGTGACCTGGAACTTCTCGTTGGGGTTCCGGCCGACGAGAGAGTCCTGGCCGGTGATCCACTTGAGCTTGGAGCTGGAGAAGCGCCGGGCCTCGTCGGACTCCGAGGCCACCACCAGGCGGCGGCCGCGCAGGGACATGATGTCCGGGGACGGGCCGGCCGGGTTGCGGGCCCCGCGACCTTGGTCAAGCAGCATTTCGGCCTGGATGGGCCCGGCGTACTGGCCCATGATGGACAGGGCCGTCTCCACGAAAATGCCCTTGCCGTTGCGGCCCTCGCCGGACAAGAGCAAAAAGACCTGTTCGTGGGTGTGACCGGTCAGGCCGTAGCCCATGGCCCGCTGGAGAAAGGCCACGGTCTCGGGACATCCGATGGACTCGGACAGGAAACGCTCCCAGGTCGGGCATGCGGCCGACTCGTCCCAGACCACTGCGGCGGCCTTCTGGTTCCAGTCGTCGGTCCGGCCTGGACGCATGGCCCCGGTGGTTAAATCCAGGACGCCATTCTCGCAGACCAACAGGTCGGGATCCTGGTCCCAGACATCGCCGCGGACCACGAGGGGATCCGTCTGCATGGTCCGGGCGAAGCGGAGGCAGTCCTCCCGGCCCCGGGTTCCGCGCAGCCGGTCGACACGGGCCTCGACTTTTTTCCTCGCCCCCTGGAGGCGCCTGGCGTCGTCGGTGTTCCCGGCGGCCTGGGCCTCGGCCGACCGCTCCGACAGATCGGCCTCGAGGTCAGCGTAGGCCAGGGCGACGTCCTCGACGGCTGCCAGGGCCCGGTCGGTGACGTCGGTGTCCCAGCGATGGCCTTGCCATTCCATCCAGGACCCGGCCGAAGCGTCGTAAACGAACCGGCCCCGATGGATGTCCCGGAACAGGGCGCCGTCGCCCAGGGCGTTGTGGCGCAGGCAGTCGGCCACACGGACCAGGTCGGTCATGGCCGGCCGCCCCGTTTCATTTTTTCACGGGCGATTTTTTTTATTCGCGCAGACCTTCCGGGGTTTCTTTGACCCGTACTGGTGGAGGGTTCGGAAGGACCCGCGCCAATGGACCTTGGGCGGTCATTTGTGAAAAGGGGAGGGGGGGGTAACGGCTGATTTTTCGGCCGACTTATTGGCCGACAGAAAAAAAAATGGGGACAGGATGGGGACCAGCAGCGCAAAAAGCAAAAACAAAAAGGGCTAGAGAAATTTTTTATTTCCTCTAACCCTTTGATTTTACTTTGGTGCCGGGGGGGGGAATCGAACCCCCATGGGGTTACCCCCGCTGGATTTTGAGTCCAGTGCGTCTACCAGTTTCACCACCCCGGCGCGGCGGAGTTATTTACTAGGAGAATGATGCTTGCGGTGTCAAGGCGAAACCAGGGAATCAGCCCAATGTCCGTCGGCAGGCCTTGAGTATTTCCGTGCCCCGTGGCGAGTCGGCAAAGGGTTCGGCCAAGATTGCGGCTTCGGCATTTCGGCCGAGGCCCAGGAGGTTCACTGCCTGGCAGAGACAAAGATCCATGTCCTGGTCATGGAAAGTCAGGCCACGGTCAAGAATCTTCATGGACTCCTCGGTTCGACCGGAGCGTTGCCAGAGCATGCCAAGGCCCAGGAAGGCCCGCCGGTCCGGACAGAGGTCCAGGGCCCTGGAAAACAGGTATTCGGCCGTGTCCTCCCGGTCGGGAATATCTTCTCTAGCCAAATCGCCGAAGGCCAGGGTCAGGCCCAGGCGGGAGCAGAGGTCGGCCTGGAAGGGCCGAAGCTCGTCGTCGGGGGCGAATTCGAGGGCCCGGGCGAAATCCGGCAGTTCCGAATGCCAGACCCGACGAAGTTTTCGGCCCCAGGTCAAGACGGTCTTCTCTCCCGGTTCCGGAGCCAGTTGGGCCAGGAGGATGTCCTCCACCGGGGTCAGCCATGTTTGGTCCGTGAGACCGTGGGCCGGGGCCAGGCGGTCGAAGAGGTCCGTGCCCGGGTAGAGGTGCAGGGAATAAGTGATGAGGCCCAGGGGCTTGATGTCCCGGATGAGGTCGATGCTTTCCTCGATGGTGGCCTCGGTCTCCCCGGGGGAACCGTAGATGAAGTAGGCCCGGGCTAGGATGCCGCTGGCCTGGGTCCAGACAAAGGCGTTGACGATGTCCTGGCGCGAGACGCCTTTGCCCAGGACTTCGTTGCGAATGAAGTCTGACCCGCTCTCCACTCCGTAGCTGATCTGGATGCACCCGGCCCGGCGCATCCAGGCCAGAAGCTCCGGGTCGACCCTGTCCACCCGGGAGATGGCGAACCAGGTCACGTCCAGATCGCGGTCCAGGATCTCCCGGCAGACGGCCAGGGCCCGGTTCCGGTCCAGGGTGAAGGTGTCGTCGGAGACGTAGAAGAACCGGATTCCCCGGCCGACCTGATTTTCCATCTGATCGACGAATCGTGAGGGGGAGTGGAAGCGGACCCGGCCCTGCCAGAAGCGGGGAGAACCGCAGAAGGTGCAGCGGCCCGGACAGCCCCGGGAAAGGGCCAGATGCTGAAAGGCGAAGTGCCGGGATGGATCGGGCAGGCTGTCCAGATCGCGGATAAGGGGTCCGGGCGGGATTAAACTCGGGCCGGAATCGGTTCGGAAAGCCAGGCCGGGGATGTCGTCCAGGTCCGGATTTTTTCCGGCTTCAAGGGCCTGAACGAGGAGCAGCATGGTCTGTTCGCCCTCGCCCAGGACGGCGAAATCGATTTCGGGGAAATGATCGAGAAAAAAATGCCAGAGAAAGGTGGCCCCGACCCCGCCGAACACGGTTTTGCACCCAGGCAGCAGGGCCCGGACCATCCGGCAGACGGCCACGGCCCCCCAGCGGTTGGCGTTCAGGACCGACAGACCGACCAGATCGGGGGAGAAATCGCGAAGCAGGGAGCCTATGGCTTGGACGTTGTCGCGCGAGCTATTGAGGTTCTCGACGCGGACCTCGTGGCCGGCTTTTAGAAGCACGGCCCCGATGGAGTAGAGACCCATGGGCACGACTCCGGCATCGGGATCGTTGACCCGAGGATGAAGACAGGGGGGATAGGCCAGAAGGACGCGCATGGCCTTCAGACGACGGGAAAACCGGGATCTTCCCTGGAGCAACGCTCGATCATCCGCCGGAGGGTGTCCTTGGTGATGCCGAGTTCCCGGCAGGCCTTCATGCGTTTGCCGTCGTTGCGGGCCAGGGCCTGGCGGACGGCCTCGCATTTGACAGCCTCTAGGGTCAGGGGGCGGACCCGGGGGCTGGGATCCTTAGGCAGGAAGTGGTCGGGAAGATGCTCGATCTGGATAAAGCCCGAGGGGCAAAGGATGAAGGCGAATTCGATGATGTTCTCCAACTCCCTGATATTGCCCGGGTAGTTGGAACGCATGAGTAGGGCCTGGGAATCCTCGGACAGACCCTGGATGTCTTTGCCCTTGAGATGGTTGAAGTGGCGGATGAAATGATCAATGAGGAGCGGAATGTCTTCGGGACGTTCTCGCAGGGGAGGCAGGCGGATTTCGGCCACGCCGAGCCGGTAGTAGAGGTCTTCCCGGAACACCCTTTTAGCCATGAGTTCGCGCAGGTCCTTGTTCGTGGCGGCGATGATCCGCACATCGGACCTGACGGTCTCCACTCCGCCCAGCGGTTCGTAGGTCCTCTCCTGGAGGACGCGAAGGAGTTTGACCTGCAGGGGGCCGGGCATATCCCCGATTTCATCTAGGAACATGGTCCCGCCCTCGGCCCGGGCAAACCGCCCGGGCTTGTCCTTTTTGGCGTCGGTAAAGGCTCCGGCCTTGTAGCCGAAGAGTTCCGATTCCAGAAGCTCGGCGGGAAGGGCCCCGCAATTGACGGTGACCATGGGCTTGTCGGCCCGGGGGCTCAAATTGTGAATGGCCCGGGCGAAGAGTTCCTTGCCCGTGCCGGATTCACCGGTCAGAAGGACCGTGGACCCGCTCTCGGCGATGCGGGGCAGGATGTCGAAGATCTTCCGCAAGGGCCTGCTTTTTCCGACAATGTCCTCAAAGGTGTAGCGGCCATCCAGGGTTCGGCGCATGGCCTGGATGTCGCTCAGATCCCGAAAGGTTTCCACCCCGCCGATCCTCTTGCCGTCGAGGCAATGCAGGGGGGCGGCACTGACGCTGATGGGGACCTTGCGGCCGTCTGGCCGGATGATGAAGATGGACTTTCCGCCCACGGCCTCGCCGGTGCGCAGGCTGGCCCGCATGGCGCAGTCTCCGTCACAGAGGCTGGACCGAAAGACATCCCAACATTTCTGGCCGATGGCTTCCTCCCGGGGGATGCCGATGATCCGCTCGGCCGACTGATTGAAGGAGGTGATGTTCCAGTCGAGATCGACGGTGAACACCCCGTCGGCAATGCTGTCGAGGATGGCCTCGCAGGGGATGTCCCGGGGAAAGGTCATGCGTTTTTCTTGGTCTGCACTTCCTTGCGAAGCCAAGCGTACCAGGCCTCCATGCCCTCACCGGTGCGGGCCGAAAGGGTGAAAATCTCGATATCCTTGTTCAGAGCGCGGGCGAAGCGGGAGGCCCGCTCAAGGTCGAAGTCCACGTAGGGCATGAGATCGATTTTGTTCAAGATCATGACCCGCGACTCGGCGAAGAGCAGGGGATATTTCTCGGGCTTGTCGTCACCCTCCGTAACGCTCAGGATGGCCACCTTGTGATCCTCGCCCACGGAAAATTCGGCCGGACAGACCAGGTTGCCGACATTTTCGACAAAGAGGATGTCCGTGCCCTTGAGGTCCAGGCGGTTGCAGGCCTCCAGAACCATGGAGCTGTCTAGATGGCATCCGCCGTCGGTGTTGATCTGGATGGCCCGGGCCCCGGTGGCGGCCACCCGTTTGGCGTCATTGCTGGTCATGACATCGCCTTCGATGACGGCCATCTCGAATTCGGCCTTGAGGTCCGTCAGGGTCCGCTCGAGGATGGTGGTTTTTCCCGAGCCGGGGGAGCTCATGAGGTTGAGAGCCAGAACCCGCATCTGGCCGAACATGAGCCGAAGCTGTTCGGAAATGCGGTCGTTGGCTTCCAGGATGTTGCGAACGACAGGGATCTGCATGGGTGCTCCTTAAGGGATTTCTTGGCGGCCGTCTGCTATTCGGCCACGATGTTGGAGATGAAAAGTTCCCGACCGGTCAGGACCTCGTGGCCGATTTCAGCCCCGCAAAATGGGCAGGTCATGAGGTAGGGGTCGTCTTCGGCTGGGGAGAAGTCCTTCTTGCATTCCCGGCAACAGACCGTGAGAGGCCTGATCTCGGTGGTGATGACGGCCCCGGCCAACGGGGTGTCCACGGTCAGCGCGGTGAAGGACATTTCAAGGGCCTCGGGAACAATGGCCGTCAATTGGCCGACCACGACCTCGACCTTGTGGAGGGTCGTGACCCCGTGCTTTTCCATTTCCTGTCGGATGATGTCGACCAGGCTCTCGGCGATGGACAATTCGTGCATCTCGTCTCCTTTCAGTTCAGGGGCCGGATGCCAACGGCCCGACGGACCCTGTCCAGCATGGGTACGCTGATTTCCCTGGCCTTGGCGGCCCCCTGGAGGAGAATCTCCTCCACTTGGGCCGGATCGGCAATGAGTTCCTCGTACCGCTGTCTGGGGCCCTGGAGCTGGGCGTCGATGAGTTCGAACAGGGCCTCCTTGGCCTCGCCCCAGCCGATGCCTTTCAGGTATCGTTCGCGCATCTCAGCGGTTTGTTCGGGTGTGGCCAGGGCCCGGAAAATCTCGAAGACCGTGCTCGTGTCCGGATCCTTGGGGGCCTCGGGGGGCAGAGAGTCGGTCTTGATTTTCATGACCAGCTTGCGAAGCTTTTTGGACGGCAGGAAGAGGGGGATGGTATTGTCGTAGCTCTTGCTCATTTTACGGCCGTCCAGGCCCGAAAGAACGGCCACGTTCTCGCCGACCACGGCCTCGGGCAGGACAAAGGTCTCGCCGTAGAGATGGTTGAATCGCTGGGCGACATCCCTGGCCATTTCGATGTGCTGGATCTGGTCCCGGCCTACGGGAACTTTGTTGGCCCTGAACATGAGAATGTCGGCGGCCATCAGGACCGGATAGCAGAAAAGGCCCATGGTCACGCCCTTGTCCGGGTCCGAGCCGTCGATTTCCTCGTTGGCGGCCACGGCGGCCTTGTAGGCGTGGGCCCGATTCATGAGTCCCTTGGCCGTGACGCAGGACAGGATCCAGGTCAGTTCGGGGATTTCAGGGATGTCCGATTGGCGGTAGAATACCGAACGCTCGGCGTCCAGGCCCAGGGCCAGCCAAGTCGCGGCCACTTCCAGTTCGGACCGGTGGACTCGTTCCGGATCCTGGACTTTGATCAGGGAATGGTAGTCGGCCAGAAAGTAGTAGGTCTGGTTGTCTTCGTTGCGGCTGGCCTCAATGGCCGGCCGGATGGCCCCGACATAGTTACCCAGATGCGGTGTGCCGGTGGTGGTGATGCCGGTCAAAATGATTTCTTTGCTCATGGTTGGTATTCGTCTCGGTTCAGGTGAAGAGGAAGGTCAGAATCGGGTTCAGAATGAATCCCAGAATTTTTCCGAGCATGCCGGTCACGGCCAGCAGAAGGATGAAAAAGAAGCCCCATCGCTCGTATTTGGCAAGGGTCCAGGCGGCCTGGAGAGGTAGACTGGCCCCGAGGACCTTGCTGCCGTCCAGGGGCGGGATGGGCAAAAGGTTGAAAACGGCCAGGACAAGGTTGATCTGGACACCGACAATGAACATGGAGGCCAGGGGCTTGGTTAGATAGGCGGCCATAGTCGGGGGCATCAGGGGCACGGCCGCTTCCAGGCCCAGAAGCAGGAAGTAGAAGACCGCGGCTAGAACAATGTTTGCCCCTGGCCCGGCCAGGCTGACCAGGACGATGCCCTTGCGGGGATTCCGATAGAAGGTCGGGTCGATGGGCACGGGCTTGGCCCATCCGATCATCTGGGTCATGACC
>RZZR01000102.1 GCA_009929795.1 Deltaproteobacteria bacterium
CGAGCGGGGACAGATGCAGCAGGCCTTCGAGAACACGGCCGTGGCCCTCCATCTGGATGAGGAGAACGCCCGGGCCCTGAACCTCAAGGGCCTGATCATGGAGGCTACCGGCCGGATTCCCGAGGCCCTGGAGAACTTCCGAAAAAGCTGCGGCATGGGCCACGAACCCGGTTGCCGCAACGACCAACGACTCTTCTACGACTCCCTGTCCGCAAGGTAGGGTTTGGCCTTCGTTCCGACAGCATGGAATACTACAAAATATTCGACCTCGACCGCGAACCTTTCGCCAACACCCCTGACCCGGACTTCTTCTTCGAGGCCCCGGGCCATGTCCGCTGTCTCCAGTCCATCGAGATGGGCGTTCGGCTCCGCCGAGGCCTGAATATCGTCCTCGGGCAGGTCGGAACCGGCAAGACCACCCTCTGCAGACGCTTCCTCCGCTCGCTGGCCCGGGACGAATCAATCAAGCCCTGTCTGATCCTCGACCCCTACTTCTCCTCTACCCGGGAATTCCTCCTAGTCCTGACCAAACTCTTCGGCATGCCAGAGGAACCGCCCACGGTCTCCGAATGGCAGATCAAGGAGAACATCAAGACCAGGCTCTTCGAACTCGGGGTCGAACAGAACAAGACACTGGTTCTGGCCATTGACGAGGGCCAGAAGCTGACTCCCGAGTGCATGGAGGTCCTGCGGGAACTTTTGAACTACGAGACCAACCGCTTCAAGCTCCTGCAGATCGTCATCTTCGCCCAGCCCGAGTTCCTGCCCATCATCAAATCCCTCCAGAATTTCGAGGACCGCATCAACCACCTCCACGTCCTCGAACCTCTGAGTTTTCTGGAGACCGCGGCCATGGTCCGTTTCCGCCTTCAGAAGGCCTCGGAGAGCCGACCCGAGCTTCGCCGATCCTTTTTCTCCTGGCCTGCCCTGTGGCGCATCTACCGAACCACTGGTGGCTACCCCCGCAAGATTGTCAACCTCTGCCACAAGGCCTTCATGGCCATGATCATCCAAAACACCGCCAGGGCCTCCTCGGCCCTGGTCAAGAATTGCCTGACCAAGCCGGTCAAGAAGACCAGGCCGATACTTACGGTGAATATCGCAGCCGCGCTGGTTCTGGTCGCCCTTGGCATCGGGGCCGGGGTTCTCTTCTGGCCCGAACCGGCCCAGACTCCGAGATCTGTCCGCCAGCCCGTTGACAAAGCTGGGCCCCTTGCCTCGGTCGAAGGCCCCGACTCACGCCAGGAAACGTCTACGGCCCCCGAACCCGAGCCCATTCCCGAAACGTCAGTCGAATCTCTGTCAGCCATGGAAGAGCCGACTCCGGCCCAGCAGCACGCCGAACCTCTGGAAGCCGCACCTAATGGCCAACCCGACCCCGTCGAATCAAAGCCGGCCATGGAAGAGACTCTTCATTTTCCTTTCAATGCCTCGACCCAGGCTGAGCCTCCAGCCGAGCCCGCGGTCGAGCCGGTCACGCCGCAATCCGCCGAAGAGACCACTCCCGCACCGAAACCCGAACCCCTCACGGAGCCCCAGCCGGCCCCAGCCCCGCTACGACGGTCCTCGCCACCCACGGACCTCGGCTCAGTCGTTATCCAGGAAGGATTCGTCCCCTATCTCATCGCCCGCCGGGCGACAGGCCTACGTGACATAAAGGACTTGGCCCCTTACATGGACGTCCTCCGGAAAAGAAACAGCCACATTACCGACATCGGTCTAGTCGAGGTTGGTCAGAGACTCATTCTTCCGGCCGTTCCCATGGAAACCTTGGCCAAGGAGCGGTTCTTCGTCGTTCTTGACACAGCCACGGACCTCGAAAGAGCCTTGGCCAAGGCACGCGAGGCCGACCAGAACCCGGCCGGGCCCCTTGCCATGCTCTCTTTTGTTCTGCCCGGAGAGGAGACCGTTCAGTTTGCCCTGGTCCTTCCAAGCCATTTCTCCCAAAGGGATAGGGCCTTGAGGTCCTTGGCCAGTCTTCCGGAACGGGTCCGTTCCGAGGCCCGAATTCTGACCCTGCCGCCCAAAACCGTCCTCTACGCGTCCATTCCGGGGGACCGGAACGCCCTATGAGAATCTCCCAAAAACTTCGGATCGAACCATGGCCCTGAAGAAACGGCTCGGAGAAATGCTCATCGAGGCAGACCTCCTGGATCAGAGTGGCCTTCAGGACGCCCTGCGGCATAAGGGTGAATTCAAGCTCGGCGAATACCTGATCCGCAAGGGCGTCATCAGCGAAGAACAGATCATCGACCTGATCGGGAGCCAGCTCAACATCCAACGCTATACGCCCAAGGCCTACCCCCTGAACCTGAACATGGCCCAGATCCTTCCGGCCGACATCTCCTCCCGCTACAAGACCGCACCACTCCTTCTCAAGGGCAATCTCCTGACCGTGGCCATGGTCGATCCCACGGACATAGAGGCCCTGGACGCCGTGGAAATCTATACTAACCGCGAGGTCGAGCCCCTGATCTGCTCCAACCAGGAATACGAGCAGATCGCATCAGCGCTCTACGGTGGTCGACAGGAAATGGACTCGGTCATGGACAGCGTGGCCAAGGCTCCTGACGAGGAGATGGTCGTCACCCAGGCCCAGGAGGACGTGACACTGTCGACCCTCCAGGACATGGCCGAGGAGGCCCCGGTCATCCGATTGGTCAACTCCATTCTCTCCCAAGCCGTCAAGGAAAAGGCCTCGGACGTCCATATCAGCCCGGAGAAAAAATTCGTCCAGGTCCGTTTCCGCATCGACGGCAAACTCCAGGAGGTTCCGGCTCCGCCCAAGACCATGTTCCTGCCCATCGTCTCCCGGCTGAAGATCTTGGCCAACATGGACATCGCCACCAGCCGCATTCCCCAGGACGGCCGGTTCACCATCAACATGGAACGTCGGGAGATCAACGTCCGAGCCTCGACTCTCCCGACCATCTACGGCGAAAACGTCGTCCTGCGCCTCCTGGACATGAGTGCAGGGGGGCGGACCCTGGACGACCTGGGCATGGACGAGACCGGCTTGGCCAAGATCGAATCGGTCATCTTCAAACCCTACGGCATGATCCTGGCCACCGGGCCCACGGGCTCGGGCAAGAGCACGACCCTGTACGCCATGCTCCATCGCCTGAATCAACCCGACATCAACATCATCACTCTGGAAGACCCGGTCGAGTACCGAGTGGAAAAAGTCCGCCAGGTTCAGCTGAATACCAAGGCCGGCATGACCTTCGCCAGCGGACTGCGCTCCGTGCTGCGTCAGGACCCCGACGTAGTCATGGTCGGTGAAATCCGGGACCACGAGACAGCCAACATCTCCGTTCAGGCCGCCCTGACCGGCCACCGTCTTCTGAGCACCGTCCACACCAATGACGCCGCCGGAGCCATCACCCGCTTCATCGACATGGGCATCGAGCCCTTTCTCATTTCATCAGTCCTTCTGGTCTCCATCGCCCAGCGCCTAGTCCGCCGCAACTGCCCGCATTGCCTTGAAGAATACATTCCCGAACCGGCCGCCATCTCGTTCTGGGGCCTGGACAAAATCCCGAACCCTGTGTTCAAGAAGGGCAAAGGTTGTTTCCACTGCAATCAGACCGGCTACAAGGGCCGTGTGGCCATCTACGAAATCCTGGTCAACGACGATCTGGTCCAGGAGATGACCCTGCGCCGAAGCTCGGCCCAGGAAATCACTGCCGCAGCCCACAATGCCGGAAGGCTGCGGACCCTCAAGGAGGACGCAGCCATCAAAGTCCTCAAGGGGCTGACAACCTTGGAGGAAGCCACCACCGCCGTCATGACCTGAACCCGGGCCGGACCATCATCTCGTCGGCTTCCTGACCGACCGGCCGACCCTGCGAACATACCATGAAATTCGCCTTTACCGCCCTGGACGACTCAGGAACGACAGTCAACGAGGTCATCGAGGCTGACAGCCGCGAAGATGCCATCTCCAAGATTCTGGCCCGGGGGCTCATCCCCCAGAAGGTCGAACAGGAGGACCGGGCCGCCGCTTCAGGCCGAAGCGTCCTGGATATGTTGGCCAAGGTCAAACCCCAGGAGCTCATCCTCTTCACCAAACAATTCCGGACCATGTTCAAGGCCGGCATCTCGGTCATGGACCTCCTCCGGACCCTGGAGGACCAGACCGAGAATCCCAAGCTCAAACGGACCGTGGCCACCATGACCGAGGACATCAAAAACGGCTCATCCCTATACTCGGCCTTTTCCAAACATCCGGGGATCTTCTCGCCCCTGTACTGCAGCATGGTCAGGGCCGGGGAGGCCAGCGGTGCCCTGCCCGAGGTCCTCAACCGCCTGACCTATCTCCTGGACCATGAGTTCTCGGTCCGCAACGACATCAAGTCCGCCCTCCAGTACCCGATCATCGTCGTCATTGCCCTGGGCATCGCCTTCTTCGTTCTCCTGACCTTCGTCATCCCCAAATTCGTAACAATCTTTGAGAGCGCCGGGCTGGACCTCCCCCTGCCGACGGTCATGGCCATCGGCCTCTACCGCATCCTGGCAGACTATTGGTACCTGGTCATCGGAGGGCTGATCGCTTTGATCGTCGGCCTGCGTCTCTATCTCAAGACCCCCAACGGCCGCTACGTCCGGGACCTGATCTTTCTCAAGATGCCGATTCTCGGCCCGGTCTTTCAGAAGGCGGCCATGTCACGGTTCGCCAGCATCTTCGCCATTCTCCAGGCCAGCGGAATCGCTGTCCTGGATACCCTGGACATCTTGTCCGGGACCATCGGTAACGCCGCCATCTCCTGGGAATTCGACAAGATTAAGGAAAGACTTAAGCAAGGCCGCGGAATTTCCGAGCCTCTGCGCAAGGCCAGGTTCTTCACCCCCATGGTCGTGAACATGGTCGCCATCGGCGAGGAATCAGGCAATCTGGACGAAATGCTCAACGAAATTTCGGTCCACTACGATGAGGAAGTGGCCTACGCCGTATCCAAGATGTCCACCAATCTGGGGCCCATCCTCATCGTCGGCCTAGCCGCCGTTGTCGGCTTTTTTGCTCTGGCTATTTTCCTGCCCATGTGGGATCTGACCCAAATGGCTTCCAGATAGAATCGATGGGCCCCCGACGCTTTCTCATCAACATCAGGATCCTCTTCCCCTTCATCGTCGGCGGACTCGTTCTTCTGGCGTTCGTGGTCGGAGTCCAGGCTGGCCATCTCTCCCCAGGGGTTCGGGGTTCAATCTGGCCCCTAATTCTCTGGGCATCGGCCTTGACCGTGACTGGAGCGGGGCTGACCGCCCTGGTCACCTTTCTCGCCCTGCGGCCCATGGAACGCTTCGTTCGGACGGCCCAAGCCCGACTGGCCCGGATGAACAGCCGGGACAAGCCCGTTTCCTCTCCCGGCAACGAGTTTTCTCACTACCACCAAGTGTTTCAGCAGGTCGAGGAAATTCTGGATCTCGTGGACAGCAGGGCCATGTTTTCCGACTTTGTCGGTCACAGCGAGGTCATGCGGGCCGTGTTCGGCCGCATCGTCAAGGTCGCCTCCACTGAATCCACGGTGTTGCTGACCGGCGAGTCCGGGACAGGCAAGGAACTGGCCGCCACCAGCATCCATCGCCTGAGCCCCAGGGCAGAGGGCCCTCTGGTCAAGCTCAACTGTATCTCCATCCCGACCGATTTGCTGGAAAGCGAACTCTTCGGCCACGAGAAAGGAGCCTTCACCGGGGCCACGGCCCGGCGGACCGGTCGATTCGAGGCCGCTTCCGGGGGCACCCTGTTTCTGGACGAGATCGGGGACATGCCCATGGCCACCCAGGGCAAGCTCTTGCGGGTCCTGCAGGAAATGGAATTTGAGCGGGTCGGGGGCAACGAGACCATCCGGGTCGACGTTCGCATCATTGCCGCCACCAACAAGAATCTTGAAACCATGGTCCGGGACAGTGCTTTCAGGGAAGACCTTTTCTATCGGCTCAACATCTTCCCCATCCACATGCCCGAACTGCGTCGGCGGAGAGAGGATATCCCGCCTCTGACGGAATTTTTTCTATCCCGGACCCAAGGAAACCAAGGAATCTCCGAAGAGGCCATGCGTCTGTTGATAGCCCATTCCTGGCCCGGCAATGTCCGGGAACTCAAGAATGTCCTGGAGCGCTCGTCCATCCTGGCCGCCGGTCGGTCCATCGAGCCAGAGCATCTTCCACCGGAAATATCCGGCGGCATCCCTGCTGATCATGGAGACGAAGAGCCCCGGGAATCCAATCTGGACACACACCTCTGGCACGTCGAGCGCAGCCTCATCGTCAGGGCTCTGGAGCAGGCCGGAGGAGTCCAGGCCAAGGCAGCCGAGATTCTGGGAATCAAACCCCGAAGCCTCTGGCATCGGGTCAAGAAATTCGAGATCGACGTCGATCGCTACAAACGATAGCTCCCGCCCCTACTTGGTGCCGAAAATCTTGTCCCCGGCATCGCCAAGACCGGGCAAAATGTAGCCTACGTCGTTCAGCCCCTCGTCCACGGCCGCTGTGTACACGTCCACGTCGGGATGGCGTTCCTCCAGGGACCGCAGACCCTCTGGCGCGGCCACCAGGAAAAGGCCCCGGATGGACCTGCACCCGGCCTTCTTGAGCAGGTCGATGGTAGCCATGAGCGTTCCGCCCGTAGCCAGCATGGGATCGATGATCAGGGCCATGCGTTCCTCAATGTCGTTGGCCAGCTTGACGTAGTACTGGACCGGCTGAAGGGTTTCCTCGTTGCGATAGAACCCCACCACGCTGACCTTGGCCCCGGGAATGAGATCGAGCACTCCGTCCAGCATCCCCAGCCCGGCCCGAAGGATCGGCACCACCGTGACCTTCTTGCCCTTGATCCGCTCCACGGTCACCGGTCCGGCCCAGCCGTTGACGGTCCTGGTTTCTGTCTCCAGGTCCTTGGTCGCCTCGTAGGTCAGCAACCGGGCCACCTCGGAGGCCAGTTCCCGAAAATTCTTGGTGCTGATGTCGTTCTTGCGCAGGAGGCCCAGTTTGTGGCGGACCAGGGGATGGTCCACGATCTTCACAGCCATGAAATGCTCCTTTTGGATTGTGGTTCATGCTTGACGACAGGCCCCGCCCGGGCCTTCGACCCGTCCCTTGGTATAGACGTCAGGCCGAACGGGTCAAGAACGATTTGCGGGCGGGAGGCCGACGTCCGGTGCCAGGGTCTGCCGAACCTTGGTCCACGCCCTTGAAATTCGTCATGATGTCAGGTTTACAGGCGGCGAACCCGGACATAGACTCAAATCTTCACATCAATCACCAAAGGAGAAACGATATGGGTCTTCTGGACCGTAACCCCATCCTGCACTCCATCTTCACGGCCTGGGCCGAGTCGGCCGAGGCCTCGTCCGAACCCGGCCCAGACATCGTCGCACCGGCTCTCGACCAGGGAACCATGGTCCTTTTGCACAACCCGGCCCACAAAAGCGGCCGGCCGGTCCTCATCGGGCAACCGGCCCGAATCAAGATCAACGCCAATCTTGGCACTTCGCCCTTCAAAAGCGACACGAATCTGGAAATGAAAAAGCTCGCCGCCGCGGAACAGGCTGGGGCCCACACGGTAATGGACCTGTCCACAGGCGGCGATCTGGACGCCATCCGCCAAAACATGCTTCGGGCCACATCCCTTGCTCTGGGCACCGTGCCCATCTACGCCCTGGCCCAAAAATTCATCGCCCAGGGGCAGGATCCGGCCGGGATGCAGGCCGACGACCTCTTCGCCGAAATCGAGAAGCAGGCCGTCCAGGGCGTGGATTTCATGACCGTCCACTGCGGGGTCACCGCCCGGGCCGTCGAACTGGCCCGATCCTCGGGCCGACTCATGGGCATCGTCTCCCGGGGCGGGTCCCTCCTGGCCCGATGGATCGAAAAAAACGATCGGGAAAACCCGCTCTACGAACACTACGATCGCCTGCTGGACATCGCCCTGCGCCACAACGTCACCCTGAGCCTGGGTGACGGCATGCGGCCCGGGGCCGTGGCCGACGCCGGGGATACCGTGCAATGGGAGGAGGTCGTTGTCTTGGCCGAACTGGCCCGCCGGGCCCGGGATGCCGGAGTCCAGTCCATGATCGAGGGCCCAGGGCACGTGGCACTGAACCAGGTTCAGGCTCAGATCCAGGGTATCAAGACCCTCTGCCAGTGTGCCCCTCTCTATGTCCTCGGGCCCCTGACCCTGGACACGGCCCCGGGTTACGACCATATCGGCGGGGCCATCGGCGGAGCCTTGGCCGTCATGCACGGAGTGGATTTTTTGTGCTACATTACCCCTGCCGAAAATCTAACACTGCCTAGTGTGGAAGACGTGGCCGCCGG
>RZZR01000103.1 GCA_009929795.1 Deltaproteobacteria bacterium
ATGGCCAGCCTGCGGATTCCCGGATACGGGTACGGCATCCTCTACGACTACGGCATTTTCTACCAGTCCATTGTCAACGGCTGGCAGGAGGAGAGTTGCGACAATTGGAGAAGGCAGGGGGTTCCCTGGGAGATCCTGCGGCTGGAAAGCCTCTTTGAGGTCAATTTCTACGGTCGTTCCGAGAGCTACTACGACGACGAGGGCCAACTGTGTTTCCGCTGGGTGGATACGGGCAAGGTCATGGCCGTGCCCTGCGACATCCTGATCCCCGGACACGGCGGCCGGCACGTGACCAACATGCGCCTCTGGGTGGCCCAGTCGAGCCGGGAATTCAGCCTCCAGGATTTCAACCGCGGCGACTACATGGGGGCCATGGAAGACAAGGTCATCAGCGAGAACATCACCAAGGTCCTCTATCCCAACGACGAGCAGGCCCAGGGCAAGGAACTCCGCCTCAAGCAGCAGTACTTCCTGGTGGCGGCCACCTTTCAGGACATCATGCGCCGCTTCAAGAAGGAGCATTCGTCCCTGGCCGATTTCCCGGACTACGTGGCCGTTCAACTGAACGACACCCACCCGTCCATCGCCGTGGCCGAACTCATGCGCCTGCTGGTGGACGAGGAGCGGATGGAATGGGACGAGGCCTGGGACATCTGCACGAGGACCTTTGCCTACACCAACCACACCGTTCTGCCCGAGGCTCTGGAAACCTGGCCCGTGGACCTCATCGGCCACGTCCTGCCCCGGCATCTGGAAATCATCTACACCATCAACCACCATTTTCTCCAGAAGGTGGCCGATCGCTTTCCAGACGACACGGGTCGGCTGGCGAGGATGTCCCTCATCCAGGAAGGACCTGTCCGCCGGGTCCGCATGGCCAATCTGGCCATTGTCGGCAGCCACACGGTCAACGGCGTGGCCGCCCTCCACTCGGATATCATCCGGCAAGGCCTGTTCCGGGACTTCGACGAGTTCTTCCCCGGCAAGCTGACCAACGTCACCAATGGGGTCACACCCCGGCGCTGGCTCCTGCAGATCAACCCGGACCTGTCCGACCTGATCACCTCGGCCATCGGCCCCGAATGGGTCTGCGACCTCGACCGCTTGAAGGACCTCGTTCCCCTGGCTGAAGACACCCAGTTCAGGAAGTCATTTGCCGAGGCCAAGCTGGCCAACAAAAAGCGACTGGCCCGCTACGTCCTCCGCAAGATGGGCATGGGCGTGAACCCCCACACCATGTTCGACTGCCAGTTCAAGCGGATGCACGAATACAAGCGCCAGCTCCTGAACGTGCTCCACGTCGTCACCCGCTACAACCGGCTCAAGGAAGACCCCGACCTCCCCTGTCCGCCCCGGACCGTGCTCTTCGGCGGCAAGGCTGCCCCGGGCTATTTCATGGCCAAGTTGATCATCAAGCTCATCAATTCCGTGGCCGAGGTGGTCAACAACGATTCCGAGGTCAACAAGCGGCTCCGGGTCCTGTTCCTACCCAACTACTGCATCTCACAGGCCGAGAAGGTCATCCCGGCCGCGGACCTCTCGGAGCAGATCTCCACGGCCGGGTACGAGGCCTCGGGCACGGGCAACATGAAGTTCTCCCTGAACGGGGCCCTGACCATCGGCACCTTGGACGGGGCCAACGTCGAGATCATGGAGGAGGTCGGCGAGGACAACATCTTCATCTTTGGCCTCAAGGCCGGGGAAGTCGAGGCCATGCGCCGGAACGGATACGACCCGGGCCGCTACTACGATTCCGACCCCGACCTCAAGGCCGCCCTGGACATGATCGCTTCGAACCGGTTCGCCCCCCTGCAGCCGGAACTGTTCAAGCCAATCATCGACGCCCTGCTCAGAAACGGCGACTTCTACATGCTCCTGGCCGACTACCGGCCCTACATGGATGCCCAGGACCGGGTCGACGCCCTGTTCACCGACAAGGACCAATGGATTCGCAAGGCCATCCTGAACACGGCCAACATGGGCAAGTTCTCCAGCGACCGGGCCGTCATGGAGTATGCCCAAAGGATCTGGAAGACGCCTCCGCTGGATCCGGAACTCTTGCGTGGCTGACGGTCCGGTGCAAGAGGGCATAACTCAGTTGAACCCATGGCAAAATTCTGCTTGACATGGATAAATTTTTTATTGGAAACAAATTTCATTGACTCTAACTTGGATGGTCACAATCATGATCAAAGAATTGAACAATCACGAAAGCGGCAAGGCATTGACTTCGACCATGGAAGACTATCTCGAGGCCATCTACGACATCGGCAATGAGAAACGGGTTGTCCGGGTCAAGGATATCGCCGAAAAACTCGGCGTGAGAATGCCCACCGTCACCAGCATGCTCAAGACGCTGGATTCAAGAGGCCTGATCGAATATGAGAAATATGGATACATCGACTTGACCTCAAAGGGAGAAAGCGTCGGACAGGACATCCACCGAAAACATGAAATTCTGTTTCGCTTTCTGACCGGCATCCTGAAAATCGATCCCGTTACGGCCGATGAAGAAGCCTGCAAGGTCGAGCATGCACTTGGAGAGGAAACCTTGTGCACTCTGGTCAAGTTCATGGAATTCATCCAGGCCTGCCCCCGTCTCGGGGATGACTGGCTGAAGAATTTCGAGAAATTCAAGGAGCATGGATTGGATCCGGAGGAATGCGAGGTTAAGTCCAAGGCCTTTGTCGAAAATCTTTGCAAAAAAATCGACTCGACCGAACACGATGGGCGGTGATGGTGGACACCGCCTTTCACGTTGACGTTTAAACCTCGCCGTGACCGTGCCGGGACTGTCCACCCGGATGGGCGTGCGTGTGGGTATGCAGGATGTCTTTTTCCTGGGCCACGAGCCTGCCGTCTTGAAGCACGGCCAAGCTGTTCGCCACGTGATCCAGAAAATCCCAGTCATGGGTGACCAGAATCTGGGCCTGGGGCAACCCGACCAGAATATCAATCAGTTTTTGCCTCGTATCTTGGTCCAGGTCGTTGGTGGGCTCGTCCAGAAGAATGATCCGAAGCTGCATGGCCAGGACCGTGGCCAAAGCGACCAGCCGTTTTTCCCCACCGAAGAGCTTGTGGGTGACTCGCCCTTCAAACCCCTCCAGACCTAGTTTGCGCAAGGTGTCCAATGCCCTCTGCCTGGCCTGGACCGGGGACAGGCCTAGGTTCAGAGGGTCAAAGGCCACGTCTTCGAGGACTGTCGGCATGAATAGCTGATCGTCGCTGTTCTGAAAGACCAGACCGACATTCTTTCGAAGCCTGGCCCAACCCTCCTTGGTCTGCACCTCCTCTCCATTGTATCCGATTGTCCCGACCAGGGGGCGCTCAAGACCCATGATGACCGAAAAAAGTGTGGTCTTGCCTCTTCCATTAGGGCCGATGACCCCGAGTCGGAGAGGCTGGGACTGGCTAAAACCTTTGACCGAGGGTTTCGACATTAAAACCTAGGAGTGGAATTGGATGAGAGGCTTGACAGGATAAGGGCCCGAAACGATTCCATACACATACGGGCTGGTCGGGGAGCGGGAGGCCTGAACGAATTGAAGGCTATCCCAAAAAGCTAAACCTTTAACTCGTTCAGTCTCAAAGAAAACCCTGGGCCGGGGCTCGGCGAAAAGCTTGGCCCGACAGACTGTTACCCTTTGTTCAGGGTCGAAAAGAAGGCCTCTGCCCAGTCCCGGGCCTGGACGTGAAAGCTCTTGAGCATTCCCATGTCCAGCCCCAACTGCTGGGTCTGGTCTTCCAGAGCGGCCCATTCCCCATCCTCGAGAAAGGACAGGAGATGGAACAAGGGAAGATATTCGCTGTTGGCATCCCGGCGAAGGGCGGCCTTGAGCTTGGGGTCCAGAGGTAGCTTTTCGGTCAACTCGGACATCTCCATCCCCAGGATGACGTCCAGCAGGGAGAAGATACCGACCAGAAACAGGGTGCTGGAATTAAACCCCCACCAGTCGTACTCCGTGGACAGAAGCTCAAAAAACTTGGCCCGCTGTAGGGACAGGGATGCCAATTCCAGGGGAATCTCCTCCTGCCCGGCCATGTCGGCCAGAATCACGGCCCGAAGCCAGATCTTGAGCTTGTTCCAGCCCAATAGCGTAATGGCTTGGTCGATGGACTGGATCTTGCGCATGAGCCCGAAATAGGGGCTGTTTAGGTAGGACAGCAGCCGAAAGCTGATGGACACATCCGAACTGATGGCCGCGGCCAGGGCCTTGAAGTCCGGGTCTTCGGATTCCATGAGCCGAAAGAGGTTGATCCGGGCCGCGTGGCTGGAGGACAGCTTTCGGCCGGGCATAGGCTCGGGTTCCTTGAAAAAGCTTCCCTGATAGAGGTGAAAGCCCATATCCTTGGCCTTTTCGAACTGCTCGATGGTCTGTACGCCCCGGACCAGCAGCTGGGTCTTGGTCATGGCCGCCCGCATGCCCAGCCCATTGACCTTGGCCGTGGCGAACTCCTGGCACAGGATGTCGGCTTGGCTGCACATTTCATAATCAACGGTTCCCGGGTCCATGTCCATGGACACCAGATAGCCTTCCTGGCGCATGGACTGCAGGGCATCGAGAACACCTGCATTGGTGCCGGCTCCGGCCAGTGCACGAAGGACGCCGTGACCCGGAGGCAGAACGTGGGGAACGCCGTCGATGATGCTCTTGGCGTCAAAGGCCACGGCCACCTTTTTCCCTCTGTCCATGGCATCCTGCAGGCCGAGGTAGGCCGTTGACGACACCGAGGCCGAACTCTCCCGTTGGGAAAAGACCTTGTATATCCCTCCCTCTCCCAGTTCGGCACCGAGAAGCTCGTAGCCCCAGATCCGGCGTTGCTTGTCCAGGATGGGCTGCTTGGTGAAAAAGACGCCGGGCTGGGCCGCGGCCCCGGTTCCTGATCTCTGGTCGGATGCGGTCATGGTCGTTTCATCCTTTGCTCGGGTTGAGGTTTGATCCTCGCGGGTCTTTCCACCATCAAGTGCGCATTTTAGATCGGACGTCTGAGCCTTGACAAGACCCGAACCGGTCAGGCCGGAGCCACCAAGGAGGGCTCGTACCCCTCGGGCGGTTCGTACCCCAGTAGGGTGCAGATGGTCGCCGCCACGTTGGCCAGACCGGGCTCGGGAACCCCGGACAACCGGAAGGCGTTCTCCTGGCAAGAGTCCTTGACGATGAAGGGGACCGGGCTCAGGGTGTGAGCGACCATGGGCGTCTTGTGGCCCTTCTTCATGGTCCACATGCAGTCGGCGTTGCCGTGGTCGGCCGTGATCACGGCAATGCCCCGGGCCTTGCGGACCGCCTCCAGAATTCGGCCCAGACAGAAGTCCACCGTGGCCACGGCGATACGCACCGCCGCCTCCACCCCGGTGTGTCCGACCATGTCCCCGTTGGCCAGGTTCAGACGGATAAAGCGGTATTTCCCGCCGGCCACGGCCTCCACGACCTTGTCCGTAATCTCGGCCGCCTTCATCCAGGGCCTCAGATCAAAAGTGATCTTGTCCGAAGGGACCTCCTCGTATTTCTCAAGGTTCCCGTCGATGTATCCTGAACGGTTGCCGTTCCAGAAATAGGTCACATGCCCGAATTTCTGGGTCTCGGAGATGGCGTAGGACGTCACCCCTGTCCGGCACAGATACTCACCCACGGTCCCAGAGATAGCCGGCGGCTCCACCAGAAAGTTCTTGGGAATCAGGGCGTCTCCGTCGTACTGCATCATCCCGGCGTAAAAGACTTTGGGCACCCGGACCCGGTCGAACTCGGTAAAATCCGGCTCCTCGAAGGCCCGGGAAATCTCGATGGCCCGGTCACCTCGGAAATTGAAGAAGACCACGGCGTCCCCGTCCTGGATCGTGCCCACCGGGCCGGTTCCGTCGCAGACCACGAAGCTATCCATGTACTGATCGGTCATCTCCGGGTCCTCGGCGTAGTAGGTCTCGATGGCCTTCGAAGCCGATGGAAAGCACCGCCCCTGTCCCAGAACGTGAGTCTTCCAGCCCTGTTCCACCACCTGCCAATTGGCGTTGTAGCGGTCCATGGTCGTCACCATTCGGCCTCCGCCCGAGGCGATCCGGTAATCCCGGCCGGCCGTGGACAGGGCTGCCAGCTTGGCCTCCAGGGGTTCGACGTAGCGCAGGGCGCTCTTCTGGTCCACGTCCCGGCCGTCCAGCAGGGCATGGACCCGGACCCGGGCCATGCCAACCTCGGCGCATGTGTCCAGCAGGGCATACAGCTGGTCTACATGGCTATGGACATTGCCGTTGGAGACCAGGCCGATGAAGTGGGCCGTGCCTCCGGCCCGCCCGGCCTGTACCACCCGCTTCCAGGCCTCGCCCTCGAAGACCCGGCCCGAGGCGATGGCCTCGTTGACCAGCTTGGCCCCCTGGGAAAAGACCCGGCCGGCACCCAATGCGTTATGACCCACCTCGGAATTGCCCATGTCCCCGTCCGAAGGCAGTCCAACCGCCGTGCCGTGGGCCTTGAGCCGGGTCGCCAGAGGTTCCTGCATCAAAGAGTCCAGCACTGGAGTGTAGGCCATGGATACACCATCGCTCTCGTCCCGGGGACCGAGGCCGACTCCGTCCATGATGACCAGAACCACCGGGCCGGGGCAGGGCCGTATGCCGGTTATGGGCTTCAGAGGATAGATATCCATGATCTGTTCCTTGCTTCTGATTGAAAATTCGTGGATCGTTGTCTTCGGCCTACAGCAGGTTTTCGGGAGTGGCAACAGGCGGCCTCTCGGCCGGGGAAGAGGGGGACAAAAGCAAGGGGCAGGCCAGGAACCAAACCGGGCTATACGCCCAGATAGCGCTCCTGAAGGGCTCGATCAGCGGCCAGTTCGGCCGTTGGCCCGGCCCAGACCACCCTGCCCTTCTCCATGATGAAATGCCGCTCGGCAATGGCCATCAGGGATTCGAGATTCTTGTCGATGACCAGGATGGCCAGGCCCTTGTCCTTGAGAATGGACAGGGCTCGCCATATCTCCCGCCGGATGAGGGGGGCCAGGCCTTCGGTGGCCTCGTCCAGGATAAGCAGACGAGGGTTGGTCATCAGGGCCCGGCCCACGGCCAGCATCTGCTGCTCTCCGCCCGAGAGCTGGTTGCCGTAGTGTCTGATCCGTTCCCTGAGTCGGGGGAAAAGTTCGAAAATATCGTCGAGGCAATAGGGATTGGGCGCTCCGTTGCGGTTGGCGGCTGTGGCCGTCAGGTTCTCACGGACCGTCAGGGTCGGGAATATCTGCCGGCCCTCGGGCACCAGGCCCAGACCCAGGCGGGCGATGCCATGGCTGGGCAGCCGCTCTATCCTTTGCCCGGCAAAGGTGATGGCCCCGGTCCGGGGCGGAGTCAGGCCCATGATGGACCGGATCGTGGTGCTCTTGCCCATGCCGTTTCTCCCCAGCAGGGTGACCACCTCGGACTCCCGTATCTCCAAGGAGACCCCGAACAGGGCCTGGCTCGACCCGTAGAAGGTCTCGATTCCCTCCAGATGCAGCATCCTCAGCCCTCCTCCCCCAGATAGGCCGAGCGGACCAGGTCGTTGGCCCGGATCTCGTCCGGAGTTCCCGTGGCCACGTTCTGGCCATTGACCAGGACCGTGATCATGTCGGCCAGGGAGAAGACCACTTTCATGTCGTGCTCCACCAGCAGGATGGTCAACTGCCCCTTGAGTCCCCTGATGAGCTTGGACAATTCCACGGTCCCCCCCGGTCCCAGCCCGGCCATGGGCTCGTCGAGAATCAAGAGCCGCGGCCGGCCCACCAGGGTCATGCCCACATCCAGCTGACGTTTCTCGCCGTGGGACAGCTGCCCGGCCGGACGATGGGCGCTGTCCTCCAGGTCGAACCGGGCCAGGGCTTCGGGCAGCAGCTTTCGAACCCGCCGGGCGTTCAGGGCCCGCCGCCAGAAGCGGAAATTGTGCCGGTTCCCGGCCAGGATGGCTAGAGCCAGGTTCTCGGCCACGCTCAAATGCTCGAAGACCGAGGTGATCTGGTAGGACCGGGCCAGGCCCAAGCAGGCACGGGCATGGGGTTTGAGCCGGGTGATGTCGGTCCCGCCGAAACGGATGCTCCCCGCATCGGGCAGGATGTCCCCGCTCAACTGGTTGACCAGGGTGGTCTTGCCCGCCCCGTTGGGACCGATCAGGGCGTGGATGTGCCCCTCCCGGACATCCAGTGAAAAGTCCACCGTGGCCGCCA
>RZZR01000104.1 GCA_009929795.1 Deltaproteobacteria bacterium
ATTCGTTCAGCGCATCGACTTCCCGGCCATCGAGCCCTCTGCCGATTTCATCCACCAGGGCATGTTTCTCTCGCGTCAGGGACTGCGCACCCTGGAACTCCAGACCGTGAACCTTCCCGAAATCGAACTGACCCTGGACCGGATTTACCCGGACAACCTGTTCATGCTCTTCGCCTCCTACTACGGCCCATCCCTCTTCGATCGGTCCTCGTACACCGGCCCCTTGATGCACTATCTGGGCGACCGGATCCACGAGGAGCGGCTGGCCCTGGCCGCCCCGGCCAACACGGCCGTGAAAACCCCGTTAAAACTTGACAAGTTCGTGCCACCTGGCGAACGCGGCCTGTTCCGCATCCTGGCCACGGTTCCCGGACAATGGGAAGGAGCCCAGCGATGGGTTCTGGTCACGGATCTGGGTTTGGTCGCCCGCCGGGGTGAAGACGACCTTCTGGTCAGCGTCTGCTCCTTCGACGACCTATCCCCCCTGTCCGGGGTCCACTGCACCCTTTTGAGCGACCAGAATCAGGTTCTGGCAACTGGTCAAACCGACGATTCCGGGCTCTGGCAGGCCAGGGGACTGGCCGAAACCTTTGCCCGCCAGACCCCGTTCATGGTCCTGGCCCGCAAGAACGACGATCTGGCCTTCCTGCTTTTCGACGCCTTCAACATGGACACGACAGGCCTGGACGTGGGTGGAATCGAGGTCCGGCGGAACGGATACACGGCCTTTCTCTACGGAGAACGGGACATCTACCGTCCCGGAGAGACCGCCCATGTCGCGGTTGCCGTCCGTGACTCCCGCCTGGAACCGCCCCCGGCCCTGCCCCTGACCCTGACCCACAAGGATCCCAAGGGCCGGGACATGGGCGTAAGGACCGTGACCACCGACCCCCAGGGAATGGTCTCCCTGGACCTAAATCTTCCCGACTGGAGTCTGACCGGTGGTCACACTCTCTCCTGCCGCGTCGGAGAAACCCTGATCGGCACGTACCGCTTCCAGGTCGAGGAATTCGTGCCCGACCGCATCGCCGTTCAGATCGTCCCGGACAAGACCGTTGTCGGGCCCGGCCAGAACCTGCCCTTCACCGTTTCCAGCCGCTACTTCTTCGGCCCTCCGGCATCGGGTCTGCCCGTGGAGACCCGGGTCCGGCTCTCTGCCGTGCCCTTCGCCCCACAGGGATTTGAAAACTTTTCCTTCGGCAATCCCGAGGCCCGATTCGAAGACCGGGACATCTTCATCGGAGATGAAAACACCTTTCTTGACGACGAGGGCGTGGCTGCCTTCGCCGCGGCCCTTCCTGACAGGCTCGTGCCGCCCGCCGCACTGGAGGCCGTTATCACCGCCCGGGTCAGCGAACGCGGAGGCCGAGGCGTAGCCGCCAGGCAAGAGGTTCCGGTCCATGTCTATGACCGCTACCCAGGTCTCGCGAAGCTTGAAGATCAGGGAGTCAAACCCGGCCAAGAACTGACCGTGGACTATGTCGTTCTGGACGCCCAAGGCCGGGAGGCCCCGGGGCCTGTTCTGGAGGCCCTCCTCTGGCAGGACCGATGGCAGACCGTCCTGAGGAGAACGCCTTCCGGAGGCTCGGCCTACGACTCGATCCGCGACTCCCGTCTGGTCTCGACACAGGCTCTGCCTCCCGGCCTGACCAGAGGACAGGTCACCGTGGTGCCACCGGAATACGGAGGCTATCGTATCGTGCTCAGGGACCCTGTCACGGGCGCGACCGCTCAGGCCTCCTTCTATGCCTCAGGGTGGGGCTACTCGCCCTGGGCCATTGAAAACCCGGCCCGCGTCGAACTCGTCCCGGACAAAAACGAATACCAGCCAGGCGACACGGCCCGTTTCCAGGTTCGGGCCCCCTTTGGAGGACGGCTTCTGGTCACGGTCGAAACCGAGTCCGTGCGCGACGTCTTCGTCCACGCTCTGGACGGAAACACCGCCGAGGTCGAGGTTCCAGTCAGGGCTGAGTATGCTCCTAACGCCTACCTCACGGCCGTGCTCGTCCGTTCGGCCCGAGATCTGGAACCCGGCGGCGTGGCCCGGGCCTCCGGGATACAGTCCTTTTCCGTGGACCGGACGGCCAACCGCCTTCAGCCTGTCATCCAGGCTCAGAAAAACGTCCTTCCCGAAGCCCGGCTCACGGTCGCTGTCACCACCGAGCCCGGGGCCACCGTGACTCTGGCCGCCGTGGACGAGGGCATCCTCCAGCTCGTGGCCCAAGAGAGCCCGGATCCCTTCACCTTCTTCTACGCCAAGCGAAAACTGGGCGTGAGCGGCTGCGACATCTTCTCCCTTCTTCTGCCCGAGATCGGTCCCAAAACAGGGAACGGACCGGCCGGAGGGGACGAGGCCCTGGATCGCATGCGCCAATTCGTCCGCACCGAAGGCATCCGTCGGACAAGACCCGTGGCCTTCTGGTCAGGTCTGCAGACGGCCGACATAAACGGGACCATGACCTTCGACGTGGACCTGCCCGAATTCCAGGGAGCCCTGAGACTCATGGCCGTCGTCGTCCATGATCGCCGTTTCGGCTCGAGCCAGGCCCTGACCCGGGTCCGTTCCCCACTGTCAGTTACCCCGACCTTTCCGCGTTTCCTGGCCCCGGACGAAAGAACGCTGATCCCGGTGGTCGTCCGCAACGACACCGAGTCCGAAGGAAACTTCACGGTCGCGCTCCTGACCCACGGCCCTGGCACCGTGGCCGAGGCGAACCAGACCGTGGCCATCGGTCCTGGCCGGGAGGCCCTGACCATGTTCACCCTGAATACCGGTCCGAACGAAGGCACTTTAGTGTGCCGGGCCGAGGCCGCGGGTCAGGGATTATCCGCCCGTTCCGAAAGCGAAATCGGTATCCGTGAGGCCCTACCGGCCGCGACCATGATACAGTCCGGGGCCGCTGCTGAAGCGGAAACCCTGCTGCCCTTTCTCGGAAACACCTTCCTCTCGGGAAGCGCTACCCGGGAGGTCCGAATTTCTCCATTACCTCTAATCCGTTTTTCCCGCAGTCTCGACCATCTTCTCTGCTATCCTTATGGCTGCGCCGAGCAGACCGTTTCCCGGGTCTTCCCTTTGATCCACTTCGGAGATTTGGCCGCTCAACTGGCCCCAAGGGCCATCAAAGGCCACTCTCCGTCGGCCATGGTCCAGACGGGAATCATGCGCCTGGTGGGCATGCAGACCTACGAGGGTGGATTCGCTCCCTGGCCTGGATCCACCGAGCCCGATCCCTGGGTCAGCATCTATGCCACCCACTTCCTTTTGGAGGCGGACAGGGCCGGATACACGGTCTTCCCTACTGTCCTGGATCAGGCTTTAACCTGGCTGGAAGGCCTAGTCCGGACACGGGAAACCTACACTCCCGAGGTCCTCGACAGGGCTTGCTACGCCCTGTTCGTCCTTGCCAAGTCCGGAAGGCCCGAACGGGGAACCATGGACTATCTGCGGCGGCGCCAAGCCCCCTTCCTCGGGTCCGAGGCAGCTGCGACCCTAGGCGCGGCCTTCGGCCTAACTGGAGACCCCGCAGGCATGGCTGAACTGAACCGCCTTGCGGATCGGGCCAAGCCCCGGCCTCGCGAAACCGGAGGAAATCTCGGCTCCCCCCTTCGGGATCTGTCCCTTCGCCTGACCGTGCTTCTGGACGTCGCACCCGGAGACGAACGTATCCCGGCCATGGTCCGCGATCTGGTCACCCGGCTGGATGCCACGGAAATACCCACCACCCAGGAGGCCGCTCTGGCCTTCTCCGCTCTGGGACGCTTCTACCATCTCCAAAAGGTCAAGGCCCCTTATTCCGGACGGCTTTACGCCGGAGAGGCCCTCCTGGCCGAGTTTGACAGCGGCCGGACCCTGGCCATCGACGGCATCGAAGGCGACCAGCCGCTTCGCCTAGCCATGAACCGGGGCTACGAGAGCGGAGCTGCCTTCTTCTCCGTCCTCACCCGAGGGATCCCCACCCGTGATACCTACACGCCATCGGCCAAGGGCCTGGAAATTCGCCGGGAATTCCTGGACCGGAACGGGGCCGCGCTCGATACGGAAAACGTGCGCCAAGGGGACCTTCTGATCCAGCGCGTCGGGATCCGGAGCACCCTCGGCCCGGTGGACAACGTGGCCGTCCAGACCCTGCTGCCGACCGGCCTGGAGGTGGAAAACCCCAGACTTTCGACCACCGAACGCCTGCCTTGGATCAGTTCCCGGGCCTCGGACGTTTCCTTTCAGGATCTTCGCGATGATCGGATCATTCTCTTCGTCGATCTCCCGGCTCCGATCCGCCAGAACGGCCGGGCCGAAGACGCCGGTTGGAAGGTCTTCCACTCCCTGCTGCGGGCCGTGAGCCCCGGGGAATTCACCATACCGCCGGTCCATGCCGAGGCCATGTACGCCCCGGACCTCGTAGCCGGCGGCGAGATCGATCGCATGCGTGTGCTTCCCACTGTGACAACCGGGACCGGGCCGGAAGCGACCCATGGCTCGACCGACTGAAACCGCGATCAGGGCAATGTCCCGTCTGTGGATTCCTGCCCTGGTCGCAACCTTTGCCCTCGCTGTCGGTGGCGCGGTTCTTGCCGACCGGTTACTCCCCCCGGACCTGACCTCCCTGGAACCCGACGGAGCCGTCCGCCTAATGGACCGTCAAGGGCGACTTCTGCGCTTTTTTTTGCCTGCGGATCAGCAATGGCGCTTTCCGGTCCGCCTGCAGGACGTCTCGCCCGTCCTCATCCACACCCTGACCGTCTCGGAGGACCGATTCTTCCGACGACACCCCGGAATCAACCCCTTGGCCGTGCTTCGAGCTGCCTGGCTGAATCTCCGGTCGGGGAGAGTGGTGGCTGGAGGCTCGACCATAACCATGCAGGTCGCCCGACTGACCTCCCCCCGGCCCAGAACCCTGGTGGCCAAACTTCACGAGGCCACGCGGGCCCTGCAATTGGAGCGTCGACTGACCAAGGACGAGATCCTGGAGCGATACCTGAACCTGACTCCCTACGGCGGGAATATCGTCGGCGTGGGCGCCGCGGCCCACTTCTACTTCGGCAAGGCCCCGGACCGTCTGTCCCTAGCCGAATCGGCCCTCCTGGCCGTGCTACCTCGCTCTCCCACGGCTTATGACCCCTTCAAGCACCCCGTGGCGGCCAAAGGCGCTCGGGACCGCCTTCTCCAGGGTTTGGCCGCCCGAGGCGATCTCGACCCGGACGAGGCCGCCCGGGCCATGTCCGTCCCGTTGCCAAGCAAACCCATACCTCAGCCCTTTCGCGGCCCTCACTTCTGTCAAATGGTCTACGACAGGCTGCCGGATAACGTCAGGAAACGGGGAGGCGTGGTCACCACCACACTGGACCTGGATGTCCAGTCCGCCGTGGAGAGGCGCCTTTCGGCCCGGGTGGACCAGCTCCGCCGGGAGGGCCTGGAAAACGTGGCCGCAGTGGTCGTTGACGTCGCCTCCGGCCACATCTCGGCCATGGCCGGTTCGGCATCTTTCCTCGACGATGCCCATCACGGACAGATCAATGCAGCTCTTGTCCGCCGCTCACCTGGCTCGACGCTCAAACCGCTCCTCTACGGCCTGGCCTTCGAGCAGGGGCTTCTCGTCCCCGAAAGCATCCTTCTGGATCTGCCCACCGACTTTTCCGGATACACGGTCAGAAACTACGACCAACGCCACCGGGGTCGGGTCACCGCCGCAGAGGCCCTCCGCGAATCCTTGAACGTTCCGGCCGTCCGGCTGCTGGCCAGGGTCGGAGTGGACCCGTTTCTGGACCTTCTGCGGACCGGCGGTCTGACTACCCTGGACCGCCGGTCCGCAGACTATGGGCTGACCCTCGTCCTCGGGAGCGGCGAGGTCCGCCTGATGGACCTGACCGACATCTATGCCGCCCTGGCCCGGAGCGGACTGTACCTGCCCGCTCAGTATCTGCCCGAACCACGAAATGGCCCAGGCATTCGGCTGCTCTCCCCCGAATCGTCCCATCTGGTGACCGAAATTCTGGCCGATGTCCGCAGAAGCGACCTGCCCCAATCCTGGAATCTGACTCGAAACGCACCGGCCGTGGCATGGAAGACCGGCACCTCATTCGGCCACCGGGACGCTTGGGCCGTGGGCTTCTCCAGTCGGTTCGCCGTAGGGGTCTGGACCGGAAATCTCGACGGAAGACCACGGATGGGCATCTCCGGGGCTCGCCATGCCGGGCCTTTTCTCTTAGACATCTTTCGAGTTCTTGAGCCGGAGGGTGTCGATCTTCCCAGTCCACAAGGACTGAACATCGGCCGGATCGAGGTCTGCGCCGACAGCAGGGAACTGCCAAATCCAGCGTGCCCCCGACGGATGACCATCAACTATCTGCCGGGACAAACCCGGCTTTCACCCTGCAAGATGCACCGCAGGGTGTTCGTCGACACGGAGACCGGATATCGACTGGAGGGGGACTGTCTCGGCCGACGGCCCCATCGAACGGCAACCGTGGAGGACCACGACCCGGAACTCGTCTCCTGGTGGGCGTCCCGGGGCATGGCAGCGCCCGTCCCGCCACCCGTGTCACCGGATTGCCTGACCTCGGCCGCCAAGGGAGAAATTCGCATCGTCTCGCCTAATGCTCGAACTCCGTACAGGTTCCGGGCCGAAGCTCCGAAAGAATATCAGCGGGTGGCCCTCAGGGCGCAGGCCCCGATGGACTCCGATCTTCTGTGGTGGTTTATGGACGGAATTCTGGCCGCTTCGGGCCGACCTGACGAGCATCTGTTCCTGGATCTCGAACCCGGTACACACCGACTGGTGGTCCAGGACGTCCGAGGGCGTACCGACAGCCTCTCCTTCCGGGTCGAGTGAAAAAATGAGCGGTGACTGCCTTGACGACCAAGTGTTTCCCGTGCCCCGGAAACAGCTCGGCCCACCATGAGGTGGGCCGAGAAATACCTTCCGGAGACCAGACGCCGACAGATGTGGACCGTATGGCTATCGTTCCTCCACCTGCTGGATGCCCTCGAGAACCCAACTGGCCTTAGGGTCGTTGTCATATCGCCCGAAGTGCCAAATTTCCCTGACCTGCTCGACGGGTCCACCGTCTTCCTGAATTCGGGCATTGAACTCCACCCCGGCCACGGTCTGGCTTCCAACCTGCCGGACCTCGTACAGCGAAGCTTCCAGAAGGAGTGTCTCCGTTCGCGAAGGTCCGGGTTCCTGTCTGGCGTGGTCCTCGATGGTCCGGAAGACTTCCGGGGAAGTGAACTGCCGGATGTCGTCCATATCCCGCTCGTCCCAGGACTGCTGAAGCCGGGCAAAGGCCGCCTTGGCGCCCTCGAGGAACTCCCGTTCGTCGAAACCCTCGGGAACCGGAACAGCCCGAGCGGATTTCGATCCGGTTGAAGGCGGGGTCCGCAGGTTTTCCCACCCGGCCCCGGACTCACTCCTCCTCATGGGCCCGGGTTCCGGCCCCGAATCCGTCCGCTCCTGAAGTTTTCGGGACTTGAAGAACCTGTAGGCCAAATAAAGCAGGCCGCCGATAATCAAGATGTCAAATAGACCGGGACCCATGAACGAACCGCCAAAGAATAGGGACCCCAAAAGGCCGCCCATAAGCAGGCCGCCGAGCATGCCGCCCATCAACCCCCGTCCTGGCTGGTTCATGGCCCCGGCGGATTGCCCCTGGCTCTGCTGGGCCGGTTTCTGTGGATTGGTCACGCTCTTCTGATACGAAGGCTTTGACCCGAAGGATCTCCCTCCACCAAACCGTTTAGCCTCGGCAAAATCCACGCTCACTGCCAGAAATGCCACAAGGGCCAAAATTGGAACGCCCCAAGCCAACACACGCTTTACAAACATGATCGCTCTCCAGGTCAAAAAGTGATCGGTGGCCAGACACATCCGTGCCTGAATGCCTGTCTCCGCCATCTCTCCATCAGGACAGACGAAGAAAATCGAGTAAAAAAAAAGGGACGCAAGACTCTGCGTCCCTTTCAGGGAAACCAGGCACCCAGAAACAACTGTTACCGCTGCTCCTTTTCAGGCCTGACGGGGTTGGCAGCGTCCCTGCCGCCCGGCTTCCCTGCTGGCGCGCGATATGGTAACGCACGTCGAAATGGTTGATTACCCGGAAAGACCATCGCTGGCAAGTCCGACCCAAAACGTAAAAATGAAGCACCGTGAGATCGGCAGGCTGGACAGGCGGCCCCGAAG
>RZZR01000105.1 GCA_009929795.1 Deltaproteobacteria bacterium
CACGGACATCTTCGGCCGGGTCGTCCAATGGCGTCTGCCCATCCACTTGGCCATGACCAACACGGAGCGGGAAAAGAACAACATCGCCCGGGTCTACGAGTTGAGCGTGCTGACGGCCAAGGGCAACCCCGGGGCCGTCGAAAAGAAGCCCCCCTTTGTCGACTATTGGGTCGGGAACAGCTGGAACATGCGGCTGAACAAGGTGCCGGCGACCAAGTAGCTCTTTGTCGCCCTTTTCTTCAAGTCCCTGCGGCGCGATGCATGATTCCCGTCGCAGGGACTTTTTGTTCCGAGGCCCAGACCCCAATTCTTTCGGGCAAAAGCGGCCCATTACCCTTGTCCTGTCGGCGTCTTTGGCGTAGCGTCCTCCTCCAAGAATCCCTCTTCAATACCAAGGTCAAGCAAAACAGGAGGATGAGACATGAAACACAACAAGCAAAGATGCTGGGTCGTCGCTTTGGCCATCGCCCTGATGGCTACGGGAGTGACGTTTCCAGCTCAGGCCATGGCCGGCCAGGTCATCGTGCCCTATGCGGCCACGGGCGGCGGCTGGTGGACCGGCCTGGCCATCACCAACGTCGAGGCGACCGAGGCCACGGAGCCGATCACCGTGGCCTTCTTTGCCCAGAACGGGACCCATCTGGGGGAAACGAACATCGGCGCCCTCGCGGCCAAGGCCTTTTATGTCAACGTGGTCGAGAACATCTTCGAGGGTGTTCTTCCGGATCGATTCTGGCTGGTGATTTCCCACGGGGGAAACGCCCAGATCGAGGTCACGGCCTTTTTCGGCAACACCTCCATGGGCGGTTTCTCGACCATGTCCGGCAAGAGCGACACCAGTGGACGGATTAACGTCATCGGCAACAGCACCGAACCGATGATTCGTGGCGAGAACAGCCTGGGGCCGGCCATCGAAGGGGTCGCCACGGACACCGGAAAAGTCGAAAACTACGGAGGGTATTTCGAGGCGGCGGGCATCAGAGGCGTGGCGGTCAAGGGGGTCGCCACCAGTACTGAATATTCTCCGTACGCAGGTGATTATAGCTGTGGGGGAGTTTTTGAATCCAAAAGTAGACGTGGCATTGGCGTCGTGGGGATGGCCACAGGTACCGAAAAAAATACATCCGGTATCGGCGGTGATTTTACCGGGTATGGTGGTAGCGGGGTCAGGGCATACGGAACAAATAAGGGCGTCAATGCCGACAGCCAGGTGATTGGAGTGTATGCTCGAGCAACTGGAAGATACAATTCGACCGACATTCATTACGGAGGATATTTTGAAGCGGAGAGCCAGTCGTTTGGAGGAAGCAATTTAGGTCGAGGGATATATGCCGAGGCGAAAGGCAGCGAGGGCAGGGCCGTGGAGGGGATAGCCCATACCTATTCCTATGGAAAGACGAACTACGGCGGATACTTCAAGGCCAACAACTTGTCTGGGCGGGGGGTCTATGCCGAAGCCACTGGCTCTCAAGGACGGGGCGTGTCCGGACATGCCCCGGGCGAAAACGGTTTTGGCGTTTACGGAGGATCCCAGGGGGCCAAGGGCAAGGGCGTCGTTGGCTGGGGAACGGGCGCTTCAGGGAGAGGCGTGGAAGGCTGGGGCACGGCCTATGACTTCTACGCCGCCGGACCGGGCACCAACTACGGTCCCTTCACCGGCGGCCACGAGGTCCGGCTGGCCGAGGACATGCCCATGGAATTTATCCCGGGCTTGATCGTTTCGGTCACCGGCCGGGCGGAGGTTCGCAGGGACGAACAGGGGGACGTGTCCCTGTCCTCGACCCTGCCCACGGCGACCTTGAGCCGCACGGCCATGGACAAGGCCGTGTTCGGGGTCCTGGTCCGGGAGATGCCCTTGGACGATGAACACTGGTACACGGCCGAGGCCGGAGAGCGCTTTGCCGTGGTCAACGCCCTGGGCGAGGGCCGGGTCTGGGTCTGCGACCTGAACGGTCCCATCGAGGTCGGCGACTACGTCACCTCGTCGGACGTTCCGGGCTACGGCCAACGCCAGAGCGACGACGTGCTCCGGTCCTGCACCGTGGGCAAGGCCATCGAGACCGTGGACTGGGAAACGGTCGAGGATACGGTGGAGTTTAACGGCCGTCGGGCCAAGGCCTACCTGTTGGCCGTGGTCTACACCTGCGGCTGAGGGGAAATCAGGGATTGCGAGCAGATGTCGGGCGGATGCCCGCCGCAGGGGTTCAATGCTCAATCCGAAACGGAGGATGATGACATGTCCGTTGGAGTCCTGGCGCTCGTCGCCGCAGTTCCCATTGTTCTGGCCCTGGTCCTCATGGCCGGTCTGCGTTGGCCGGCCACCAAAGCCATGCCCCTGGCCTGGCTGGTCACGGCCATTGCCGGCGTTGTCGTTTGGCATCTCCCGGCAGGGTACATCGCGGCCCTGAGCATTCAAGGGGTAATCACCGCCATCGGTATCTTAATCATTGTCTTTGGAGCCATTCTGATCCTCTACACGCTGCGCGATTCCGGAGGGATGGAAACGATCCAGTGCGGCATGCAGAATATCTCCCCCGATATGCGCGTCCAGGCCATCATCATCGGCTACCTGTTCACGGCGTTCATCGAGGGCGCGGCCGGATTCGGCACCCCGGCGGCCCTGGCCGCCCCGCTGCTTTTGGCCTTGGGCTTCCCACCCCTGGCCGCGGCCGTCATCTGCCTGGTCTTCAACTCCTTTCCCGTCACCTTCGGCGCGGTAGGCACGCCTATCGTCCTGGGTTTGACCTACCTCAAGCAGCTCGTGGCCGACGCCGTGGCCACGGGTGCCGTGAATCTGAACTTCGCCGACTTCGAATCCTTCGGCAAAGTCATCGGCGAATGGTCGACCGTCCTGCACCTGCCCATGATCTTCATCCTGCCCATCTTCATGCTCGGTTTCATCTCCCGTGTTTTCGGCCCGAACCGCTCCTGGTCCGAGGGCTTTGCCGCCTGGAAGTTCTGCGTGTTTGCGGCCACAGCCTTCACTGCTCCCTACCTGTTTTTCGCCTGGGTTATGGGACCGGAATTTCCGTCGCTGATCGGCGGTCTGGTCGGCCTGGGCATTGTTGTCTGGGGCGCCAAGAGGGGCATCGCCGTGCCCAAGGACGTCTGGACCTTCGGTTCCCAGAAGAAGTGGGATCCTGAATGGACCGGGACCGTCAGCAGCAGCGCCGAAGACTGCACCTTTCAGGCTCGGATGAGCCAGTTCAAGGCCTGGCTGCCTTACGTGCTCATCGGCCTGATCTTGGTTCTGACCCGGATTCCCGAACTGGGTCTGAAGGGCTGGCTGGCTTCGCAGAAACTGGCCTGGACAGGCATCCTGGGCTATAAGACCGTCAGCGCCTCCATCGGCTACCTCTATTTGCCCGGGACCATCCCGTTCATGCTCGTGGCCATCCTGACCATTTTCATCCACGGCATGTCTGGCAACAAGGTCAAAGCAGCCTGGGTGGACTCCATCAAGCGAATGAAGAATCCGGCCATCGCCCTGTTCGCGGCCGTGGCCCTGGTTTCCATCTTCCGCGGTTCCGGTGTCGCCGACGCCGCATTGAACCCCAACGCCTACCTCTCCATGCCTCTGGCCATGGCCAAGGCCCTCTCCGAAATCGTCGGCCAGGGCTGGCCCATGTTCGCCTCGTTCATCGGCGGTCTGGGATCCTTTATCACCGGCTCCAACACGGTCTCCAACCTCCTGTTCGCCGAGTTCCAATGGGGCATGGCCACTCAGCTCGATCTGCCCCGTCAGCTCATCGTCGCGGCCCAGGCCGTGGGTGGGGCCATGGGCAACATGATCTGCATCCACAACATCGTCGCGGTCTGCGCCGTGGTCGGTCTCTCCGGCATGGAGGGGGCCATCCTGCGCAAGACCTTCTGGCCCTTCCTGCTCTACGGAACGGTCATCGGCCTTGCTGTGACCCTGATGTGCTTCGTTTTTTTTCCCAATCTGTTTTAGTCCCTCACAAGGACATTCCCCGGACACGCCGACTGTCCGGAAATGACCGTGAATTCAAAGCTTGAATCAGCAGCAACACAGGAGCGAATATGATCGGCGAATCACTGAAAAAGGAATTCGAGGCCACTGTCGGGGCAGACAATGTCATGACCGAACCGACGGAGCTTTTTTCCTATTCCTATGACTCGGCGGTCCTGGACAAATCCCAGCCGGACATCGTGGTTCGGCCCGAACACTCCGAGGCCCTGGGCAAGGTGGTCAAACTGTGCAACGACAACGGTCTGAAGCTGACCGTTCGCGGAGCAGGCACTAATTTGTCCGGCGGGACCATCCCCCACCCCGGTGGTGTGGTCTGCCTGACCACGGCCCTGAACAGGATTCTTGAAGTCAACGAGGAGGATTTGTACGCCGTGGTCCAGCCAGGGGTGGTCACGGCCAAGTTCGCAGCCCACGTCGCCTCCAAGGGCCTCTTGTATCCGCCGGATCCCGGGTCCCAGGCCGTATCCACCTTGGGCGGCAACGTGGCCGAAAACGCCGGCGGCCTCAGGGCCCTGAAGTACGGGGTGACCAAGGACTATGTCATGGGTGTGGACTTCTTCGACGTCAACGGCGAGCTGATCCGATCCGGGGGAAAAACCGTCAAATGCGTCACCGGCTACAACCTGGCCGGGCTGATGATTGCCTCCGAGGGCACCCTGGGCGTGTTCGAGAAGCTGATTCTCAAGCTGGTTCCCCCTCCGGCAAGCTACAAATCCATGATGGCCGTGTTCAACGATGTCATGGACGCCTCCCGGACCGTTGCCGCCATCATCGCCGGCCAGATCGTCCCGGCCACCCTGGAACTCATGGACAACTTCACCATCCGGACCGTGGAAAATTTCCGCAAGGCCGGCCTGCCCGTGGACGCCGCGGCCATGCTCCTCATCGAAGTGGACGGACACCCGGCCCAGGTGGAGGACGACGCGGCCAGGGTGGAGGCCATCTGCAAACACAACAAAGCCGAAACCGTGCGGGTGGCCAAGGACGACGCCGAGCGCAACGCTGTCTGGCAGGCCCGGCGCGACGCCCTCCCGGCCCTGGCCCGGGTGCGGCCGACCACGGTCCTTGAAGACGCCACCGTGCCCCGTTCCAAGATACCGGCCATGATGCAGGCCCTGGACCGCATCGCCAAGAAGTACGACCTGACCATCGGGACTTTCGGCCATGCCGGCGACGGCAATCTGCATCCCACCATTCTGACGGACAAACGCGATCAGGACGAATGGCGCCGGGTGGAAGCGGCCATCGACGCCATCTTCGACGAAGCCCTGGCCCTGGGTGGGACCCTTTCCGGAGAGCACGGCATCGGCCTTGCCAAGTCCAACTACCTGAAAAACGAGTATGGGGCGGGCACCATCGCCTATTCCCGAAAGATGAAAAGCGTGCTCGACCCCAAGGGCATTCTCAACCCGGGCAAGCTGTTGGGTCCTGTGCTGGGCTGATCGCCGGAGAAAGAAATCATGGCCGACATCAAAAAACTCGTTTCCATGCTCAAGGAACTGGACGACCTGCTCACAGGCTGCATGCGGTGCGGCATGTGTCAGGCCCAATGCCCCATATTCGCTGAAACCGGTCGTGAAGCCGATGTCACCCGCGGCAAGCTGGCCATCCTCTCCGGCCTGGCCGATGAAATGCTCAAGGACCCACAGGCCGTCAACGATCACCTACAGCGCTGTCTGCTCTGCGGTACTTGCGAAGCCAACTGCCCATCCGGGGTCAAGGTCACGGACATCTTTTTCCGGGCCCGGGCCATTCTTTCGGGATACCTTGGCCTACCGCCGTCTCAACGTCTTGTTTTCCGCAGGTTGCTGACCAACCCCAAGCTGATGAACGCCCTCATCGCTTTTGGATCCAAGTTCCAGGGCCTGCTCGCCAAGGAGGCGGATGGCGTCATCGGAACGTCGTGCGCCCGATTCAACGCCCCACTCATCGCCGATCGGCATTTTAAAAGACTTGCGGCCAGGTCTCTGCACGCCCAAGTACCGGGTCTGGACACCCCGGCCGGGAAATCCGGACTCAGGGTGGCATTTTTTCCGGGCTGCCTCACGGACAAGGTCTTTCCCGAAATCGGCCTGGCCGTGCTCAAAATATTGAAGCATCACGGTGTCGGTGTGTTCCTGCCCTCGAATCAGGCCTGTTGCGGAATTCCTGCCCTGTCCAGCGGCGAAACCGGAGCCTTCACCTCATTGGTCCGGCAGAATCTGGACCTCTTCACCCAGGGCTCCTGGGACTATCTGATCACTCCCTGCGCCACCTGCACGGCGACCATTGCCGAGCTGTGGCCCAAATACTACGGCGACCACCTGGACACGATCCGGGTTCAGGATCTGGCCTCCAAGACCATGGATGTCAGCCAGTTCCTGGCCGACATCCTCAAGGTCGGTCCGGCCAAGGGCATAGGAGAGCCGTCCAAGGTGGCCTACCATGACCCATGCCATCTGCGAAACACGCTCAAAATCACGGACCAGCCCCGGACAATCATTGCCGCCAGCGGGAAATACGCCACGGCCGAGCTTCCTGGCGGACCGTCCTGCTGCGGCTCGGGGGGCAGTTTCAACATCAAGCAGTACAAGCTCTCGGAAACCATCGGCCGGAAAAAAGCCGAAAGCATCGCCGCCACCAAAGCGACCATCGCCGCCACCAGTTGTCCGGCCTGCATGCTTCAGCTCGCGGACATGCTCTCCAAGACCGGCCATTCGATCCGGGTCAAACATGTCGTGGAACTCTATGCGGAAAGTCTGGACAGAGAACAGCCGTTGGAGAAATCCCGATGAATTCGCGCACAGCTTGGACACCAATCTCGTAACGGGAACCAGGCAGTGGCCATTAGGATCATCGACGCCCTGACACAGGAGACCAGCATGAACCAGGAACGCATCAATCTCTTCACCGCCAAGGCCGAGGCCGTGTCCGCCGTGGTCAGGCCGGTGGCCTCCCTGAAGGAGGCCTACGACTACGCCGTGGACGTCTGCCTGAACAAGGAGGCCTGCCAGCTGCTCATGTCCGGGTGCGAGGGCGCGGTCTCGGACGAGGCCGCGGATCTGTGCATGGCCAAGGCCGCGGACAGGATCATGGCCGCCCCGAAACTGGCCGACGACCAGTACGCGAAACTGGCCAAGGCCGCGGACAAGGCCGGTGTCCGGTTGATCAAGAATGGCCTGCGCCAACATTTGGCCGGCATCGACATCGGATTTGCCGTGGCCGACCTGGGCCTGGCCAAGACCGGGACCCTGGTCATGGATTCCACGTCAGAGGATCTCCGGCTTTCGACCATGATCAGCGAGATCAATGTCGTGGTCCTGCCCCTGTCCAGGCTGCGGGCCGGCGGGTATGAGGCCGAGGCCGAGCTACTGCCCATGATGCGGCGTACCCCCAATTATACGGCCTTCATCACCGGGGCCAGCCGGACCGCGGACATCGAGCGGGTTCTGGCCATCGGGGTCCATGGCCCGTTGGAACTCCACATTCTGCTTTGGGAGGACGCCTGATGCAAACCGCCGTCAAAATCGAAGACTATTTGCGGGAACTTGAAGATTCCCTGGGCAACGATTTCCAGCGCAAGGCCCTGGACACCTTTGCCGTGGCCTACCGGACCGGCCGGGCCAATGCCTTTGCCGGAATGGACGTCGGCGGTCTGATCGAGGAGATCGCCGCGGCCAAGGATTACTCCCTGGCCCACATGGACGAACTCTACCAGGAGTTCAAGGCCAGGGCCGAGGCCATGGGCGTGCATGTCCACCTGGCCAAGACGGCCTACGAGGCCAACGAGATCATCGCCCGCATCGCCCGGGAGAACGACTGCAAAAAGGTGATCAAATCCAAGTCCATGACCGCCGAGGAAACCCACCTGAACGACCATCTGGAGGAAAAGGGCCTGACCGTCGTTGAGTCCGACCTGGGCGAATGGATCATCCAGCTGCGCCACGAAGGCCCCTCCCACATGGTCATGCCCGCCATCCATCTATCCCGGTACCAGGTGGCCGATCTGTTCACCAAGGAAACCAAAAAAGAACAGGATCCGGACATCCAGAAACTGGTCAAGGTGGCCCGCCGCGAGCTGCGCAAGGAGTACGCCCAGGCCGACATGGGCGTTTCCGGAGCCAATTTCGCCGTGGCCGAGACCGGGACCATCGGCCTGGTCACCAACGAGGGCAACGC
>RZZR01000106.1 GCA_009929795.1 Deltaproteobacteria bacterium
GAGCCATACCGACGGCACTCTCCCATGACGGCGAGGGGGGAACCGGCAAGATCAATAGCCCCTCGGGATTCAGCAAGCCCGGACTGTTGCATCGTTTTCAAATGGTGCCCGGGGCCGGAATCGAACCGGCAAGGAGATTTCTCCCCGAGGGATTTTACATGGCCCCGGAAGTTACCTTCCGGCATGGACTATCTCTTCATCCGCACCTGCGGATGCTGGGCGCTTATGAGGGATCGGCTACAAATCCAGCAACGTCAGAGAAACCCACCTTTGCCGAGGCAATAGCAGGTAGTTTAGGTATACCAGTTACTGTCCGAAATAGAGGCGAGTATCAGTTATTACACAGTCATCAAAACACACAAGATGCATTTGCGGCAACGGGTTTGTCATTCGCTCCCACTTCAGGTGCTGGTAGGGCAGGGCAAGGCGCTCCTGAAAATTATGTAAGAACCGCACAAGCTACTAATGGTTCCGTTTGGTACATTGTCACAAATGGTATTGGCGACGTCGTTACTACGGGTGCCACACTATTCCGAGCAGGCCCCAGCGGCGGCACCCCCGGCGCCTCAACCTGGTCCGCCTCCTCCATCTCCACCCAGCAGCTGGCCCAGGAGGCCCTGGAGACCATCCAGAAGGCCATCACCTCCAAGGACAATATCCGCGCCCATCTGGGGGCCATGCAAAACCGGCTGCAGAACACCATCACCAACCTCCAGATCCAGGCCGAGAACCTCCAGGCCGCGGAGTCCCGCATCTCCGACGTGGACGTGGCCCTGGAAATGACCGAGTTCGTGAAGAACCAGATCCTGACCCAGGCCGCCGTGGCCATGCTCTCCCAGGCCAACTCCCTGCCCCGGATGGCCCTGCAGCTCATGGGCTAGGCCAGAGGGGAAGGGGAAATTGCTCCGACCCCGGAGCGTCCCCCATACAACCGACGAGCCACGACGAAAAAAGGCCCCTTGCCGGGGCCTTTTCTCGTTTAGTCGGGTGAGGGGAAGCGGTCGGTTCTACGGGGCCGTCACCGTCAGGTTGGCCGAGATGGTCAACTTGTTCAGGGTGGCCGAGATGCTCGCCGTCGAGGTGGCCGCCACCGGATAGGTGGTTACGGTGAAGGTCTGGGCTCCCTGGCCCTCGGGAATGGTCACCGTGGCCGGAACCGTGGCCCAGTTGACGTTGTTGGAGGCCAGGGCCACCTCCACCCCGCCGGCCGGGGCGTTCTGATCCAGGGTCACGGTCCCGGTCACGTTCTGGCCGCCGGGAATCGACGACGGGTTGATGGTCAATTGTTCGACAAGGGGGTAAAGGACTGCGCCGAAGTCCACCTCATAGGTGAACTGGTTGCTCATGGTCTTGTTCGTGCGGTAGTGGTCCTCGGCCGGCCAGGCCTTGTAGTAGCCCGCCGAGGTGACCTTCTGGACCCCGAACCCGGCGTTGAAGGTCACCACCCGGTCGACGATTCCAAGGGTCTGGATGACCCCGTAGGCCGCAGGCTCGTAGCCCGACTTGTTCATGGTGTTGAAGCCCTCGATGTCGTTCTTGTCGCTGTCCGGGGAATTGGACCGCCACAGCCAGGAGAAGGAACTGGCGCTGGGCTGGGAACTGACGGCGACCTGCCAACTTGGAACCTGGGTGGCCACGGACTTGGTCACCCCGAAGGTCGAGCTGATCCCGGCCCTGTTGAAACCGACGTTGAAGGAGGCCGTTTCGGTCTTGGTCGTGTTCGTGATCTGCGTTGCCGGAATGCCGTTCACATACTTGAAATTCGCCGTTTCCGAGGCCGGCGGGGCGAAGTTCAGGCCGTACTCCATGACCCCCCAGCCGTAGCCGTACATGGAATAATTCTTGGCATCGAGCACGTCGTATTTCTTGCTCGACGAGGCGCTCAGGGGCATCTCCACCGTGCCGCTGCCGCTCACGGAATGGTTGCTGCCGTCCACGGTGTCCCACCAGCCCTGGTGGTCCATGGTCAACCATTGAAAGTCCTGTCCCATGTTGTTTGGATCGTTGTCCAAATACACCGTGATCAGCGTGGTATGACCGTAGGTGCCCTGCTGCCAGCCGGACATGGGGCTCGGGGCCGGATACCGCCAGGTAGGATTCGGATACCCGCTCAGCCAGGCAGTGTCGTAGCGCCAGGCCACCATGGGCGACTGGGTCTGGTCCACATACCATTTCTTGTACTTGAGATAATCGGGCGGGGCCGGATCGCCGGCCATGGGTTGTTCGGCTCGTTCCCTGTTGCTGGCCAGATGATAATGCACGGCTGCGGCGAATTCCTGGACGGCCGAGCCTCTCAGATACTCCTCAAGGAACCGGGCCTGGTTCAGGGCCATGGCCTCGTCGTCAAACTCGATTTGACCGGGCTCCTCGACAGGGGCCAGGGCCGAGAAGTCGGCTTTGTCCACGCCGGCGGCATGGGGGAAATCCACAATGACGAATTCCCGACCCTTGGTTCCGGGCAGGGCGGCCACAAAGTAACCCGGACTCTCCCGGTCCCCGAACCTCAGGCCGATGATCTCCCGCAGGGCCTGCTTGTGTTCGTTTGTGGCCCAAAGGATCAAAACGCCCTTTTCGGCGGCCAGATAGCGCCGGACCAGACGAAGAAACGTCCGCTCATTGGCCGCTGTGGACCGGCCGTCAAAGACAAAGCCGTCATGCTCTGTTTCGTGCTCCACATCCACGACCTGGATGGTCACGCCCCGCTTCAGTAAGGCCTCCGGCACCCGGCCCTCCATGGGAGTCAAGGCGGCCATCTGGTACTCGGTGGTGGAGTCCGAGGTACTCTCGCAGGCCGACAGGCCAAAAACAGTCACCAAAAGGCACAGCGCGCCAAGGCTCCAATACCATCTCCGTTTCATGCTCCGTCTCCTCTGAGTGCCTGTCGCCATCCAGGCCGGTAAAGCTATGTTGGGTGTTTGATTGGGAACCGGTACGATGCCGAAAACTTGTCCATGCATCTTGAATCTTCCATAAATATTTTTTCTGCGCAAGCCGGTTCATGGCCATTTTCCGGGATGAAAACCAACACCTTTCCAAGGCCAGGGAATCGACATGGTGATGCCGCAATTCCGGGCCTTCCCCAACCTCGACGGGTTCCGTGTTGACTCCCCTCGCCCGTCCCGCATACGGTCTTTCCAGAATCTGAGAACCACATCCCGGAGAAGGCCATGCAGACCACCCGCTACATCACCCAGGCCCTGCGGACCGAAGGTCTGGACCACGTCTTTCTCGTTCCCGGCGGCCTCATCGACCCCTTTCTGGCCGCCCTGTCCGAAACCGATGGCCTGACCCCGATGGTCGCCGCCCACGAGGCCGGGGCGGCCTTCATGGCCGACGGATACGCCCGGGCCTCGGGCCGGTTCGGAGCCTGCTTCGGCATCGGCGGGCCCGGAGTGACCAACATGATCACGGCCATGGCTGCGGCCCGGACCGACTCCTCGCCAATCCTTCTGGTCACCGGGCAGGTCCCCACCGACTGGGAGGGCCGGGGCGGATTCCAGGACTCGTCTCCGGCGGCCCTGAACGACGTGGCCATGCTCGAACCGGTCTGCGTCCGGTCCATGGCCGTGGAATCCGTCCACCTCGTCCACCACCATCTCCGGGCCTGCCTGACCCGCATGCTGGCCCCGCTCCAGGGCCCGGTCCACATGTCCGTGCCCCTGGACATCCAAAAGGGCGAGGTCCACATCCCGTGGACACCCCTGCCCGAGTGCCTCCGCCGGCCCCGGTTTCTGGACCTCCACGGCCTTGATCTCCTGCGGGGCATCCTCTCCCCTGACCAGGGGCCACCACCGGTCAACATCGTCATCCTGGCCGGGGCCGGAGTGGATAAATCCGGGGCCCACGCCGACCTGATCCGCCTGGCCGAGGCCTACGCCATCCCCGTGGCCACCACCCTGCGGGCCAAGGGCGTCTTTCCCGAGGACCACCCCCTGTCCCTGGGCGTGTTCGGCTATGCCGGCCACCGCCCGGCCATCGAGGCCATCCTGTCCGGGGAGGTGGACGTCCTTCTCGTCCTGGGATCAGGCCTCGGCCAGCGGGACACCATGTACTGGTCCCGCCGCATGCTGCCGAAAATCGCCCTGGCCCACGTGGACAGCGACCCCACGGCCATCGGCCGGACTTGGCCCACCGAGGCCCCGGTCATCGGCGATTGCGGCGAGGCCCTCCGGGCCCTCCTGGCCGAACCCGACCGCCTCCGGGCCCTGACCCAAACCGCCCCGAAGCGGAAGGCATGGACAGAGGCCGTCCTGGCCGTCGGCCCCCGGACATACGGTCCAGAAAACATCGACAGCCGGGCCGTGCCCATTCATCCGGCCCGGGTCGTGGCCGAACTGCGCCGGGCCATGCCCCGCGACGGGGCCCTGGTCGTGGATTCCGGGGCCCACCGGGCCTTCTGCGGCCACTATTGGGAGTCCTACGGACCGGGGACCTATTTCTCGGCCACCAATGTCGGCCCCATGGGCTGGGCCGTGCCCGCCGCCGTGGGCGTCAAGGCCGCCCGACCGGACCGGCCCGTGGCCGTGGTCACCGGGGACGGGTGCATGCTCATGCACGGCATGGAGATCCAGACCGCGGCCCGCTACGGTCTGGCAGTGGTCTTTGTGGTCATCAACAACTCGGCCCTGGGCAACGTCTGGTTCCGGGCCCGGGAACAGGGGCCCGGCCCCGCCGGCCTGACCGAGATTCCCAACCACGACTGGGTTCGACTGGCCCGGGCCCTGGGTCTGGAGGCCAGAAGGGTGGATCGGCCCGAGCAGCTGGCCCCGACCTTCGAGGCCGCCCTGGCCTCGGGCCGGCCCTTCCTGGTCGACTGCCTCTGCGACAAGGCCTTCGAGACCCCGGTCACTCCGTTCGCCCAGGCCAAAATGGAATGGGTGGACGAGGATTGAAGTTTTCGCAAAAATTCAGTTTGCTCGCTTCTCGCCAATCGTTGCAGGGAAAAAAATGAAGAGCGCTTCCAGCCCTTCCTATTGCATTCAAAAATCCGATCTCCGGGACGGATCCGGGGCTTCCTTCCTGGGAGCCACGACCCAGAGCGTCCGCCCGAACGGCCTGCTCCTCGCCGCGCTCGTCACCATCCTTCTGGGCCTTGTCCTGGCCTGCCCGCCCTCATGGGCCGGGGCCCGGATCGAGTTGACGAACGAGGAACAGGCCTGGTTGGCGGCCAATCCCGACAAGCTGACCCTCTATTTCAACACCGAATTCCCGCCCATCGAGTTCATTTCCGAGTCCGGGTCCTTCATCGGCATGGGCGCGGACGTCATCTCCCGGATCGAGGACCTCCTCGACGTTTCCTTTCTCAAGGTTCCTTCCGACGACTGGAACGCCCACCTGGCCGCCCTGAAGAGCGGGGCCTGCGCCGTGGCCCCGACCATCGTCAAGACCGAGGAGCGGGAAAAATTCGCCTTCTTCACCCAGCCGTACGCCACCGTGCCTGTGGTCATCATCACCCCCGAGGAGACGTCCGGAGAGCTGAAACTGAACGATTTCAAAGGCAAACGGATCGGAGTGGTCTCCGGCTATGCCACGGAAAAATTTCTCCGCGATCAGGCGCTGGTCGGGCACTTTGAGGTCGTGCCCGTGGCCAACGTGCCCCAGGGACTCCAGATGGTCTCTTTTGGCCGCATCGACGCCTTTGCCGAAAACCTGGCCGTGGCCGCCCACTTCATCGACCAGATGGGCATCCCCAACCTCCGGGTAGCCGGGACCACGAACTTTTCCTTTGCCTGGAGCATCGGGGTCAGCCGCGAGTATCCCCTTCTTTACGGCGCCATGGCCAAGGCCCTGGCGGCCATCCCCGAAAAGGACCTGACCGACATCCGCCGAAAGTGGATCGTTCTGGCCACCCATTCCGGCATCGCCCCGGAAACCCTGCGGCTGATCAAGGCCGTGGCCCTGTTCGCCCTCCTGCTCTCCCTGGGTCTTGGGGTCATCTCGTTCTTCCTGAAGCGCAGTCTGAACCAGAAGGTCCAGGGAATCCGACGAAGCGAGATCCGGGCCAATGCCCAGCGGTCAGCCATCGTTGAACTGGCCCTGGACAAGGGCGTCGTCGAAGGGGACCTGGACTTGGCCCTGAGTCGGGTCACCAAAACCGTCGCCGAGACCGTGGGCGTGGCCCGGACGGGAATCTGGGTCCTTTCCGAAGGCGAATCCATGCTGAACTGTCTGTCCCTCAGGGCGCATGATGCCGAGAAAAAGGATGCTGCCGCTCCCCTCGACGCAAAGTCCATACCTCTATACCTCGAAGCCCTTCGCGCCGAAGGCCGGATCTTCGCCCCCGACGCCCTGAACGATCCGAGAACCTCGGAACTGGTGGACTTGTATCTGGCCCCCCTGGGCATCGCCTCCATGCTCGACACCGGCATTCTGATCGAGGGACGCCTCGTGAGCGTGGTCAGCCTGGAACATGTCGGACGGCTGCGGCATTGGGAGCCGGACGAGGAGGCCTTTGCCAGGACTGCGGCGGCCATGGTCGGCCAGATCATGGCCAACGCCCGGCGAAGGGAAGCCGAAAAGGCCCTCTTGGAACGCAATCGACAATTGCAGATATTGAGCGACAACCTGCCCAACGGCTACGTCTACCAGGCCGTTGTCGACCCGGACGGCGGCAGCCACGAATTTTTGTATCTCAGCGCGGGCGTGGAGCGGATGCACGGTATCTCGGCCGAGGCAGTCCTGGCCGACTCGAACCTGCTCTACGGCCAGCTGTTCGCGGAGGACCTGCCCCTTTTGCTCGAGCGAGAAAAACAGGCCTGCCAAAACCTCTCCCTCTTCCGGGCCGAGGCCAGGTTCCGCGATCCATCCGGAACCGTTCGCTGGATGTCCCTGTCCTCGTCTCCCCGCGTCCTGGCCGGGGGCAGAATTGTCTGGGACGGTATTTCCCTGGACGTCACCGAGCGCAAGCAGGCCGAAGAGGAGCGCGAGAAGCTGCAGGGCCAACTCCTCCAGGCCCAGAAGATGGAGTCCATGGGCATCCTCGCCGGCGGCATCGCCCATGACTTCAACAACCTCCTCCACGCCATGGGCGGAAACATCGAACTCCTGCTCCAGGGCCGGGCCCCGGACCACCCGGAAACGAGCCGTCTGAACGCCGTGGTCAGGTCCATGGACAGGGCCAGGAGGCTGGTCCAGCAGTTGCTCTTCTTCAGCCGCAAGGCCGAGTCCCGCCGGATTTCCGTGGACCTGAACCGCGAAGCCCAGGAAACGGCTCGTATTCTGGAACGAACCATCCCCAAAATGGTCGCCCTTGAAATCCGCCTGCAACCCGACCTCTGGAAAATCTCATCCGACCCGGTGCAGATCGAACAAATCCTGCTCAACCTGGCCGGCAATGCGGTGGATGCCATGCCCGACGGCGGAACCATCTCCATCGAGACGGGCAATGTCATTCTGGACGAAGGCTTTGTCCTCGCCCACCCCGAAGCATCGGCCGGTCGCCATGTCCTCCTGACCTTGAGCGACACCGGCTTTGGCATGGACGCCGACACCCTGTCCCACATCTACGATCCGTTCTTCACCACCAAGGAGGTGGGCAAGGGCACGGGCCTCGGCCTGGCCTCGGTCTACGGCATCGTCAAGAGCCACGGAGGGCACATCCAATGCGACAGCGAACCCGGACGGGGCACGACCTTCCGCATCTACTGGCCGGCCGCAGACGAGACAGACGCCGTTTCCGACCGCAGCCTGGAGGAGGCCTCTCCCGGGGGTGGCGACGAGACGATCCTGGTCGTCGACGACGAACCGGAGATCCGGGAGCTGACAGCGGAAACCCTGGAGGCTCTCGGATACACCGTGCTGGTCGCCGCCAGCGGGGAGGAGGCCCTGGAGATTTTCCGCCGACAGGGCAATGGCATCGGACTGGTCCTGCTCGATCTGAACATGCCCGGCCTCGGCGGCCAGAAATGCCTGGCGGCCCTCCGGGAAATAGATCCCGGGGTCAGGGTCGTCATCGCCAGCGGCTACGCCGCGACCGACCACCGCAGTCAGGCCTTGGCCTCCGGCGCCTGGGGCTTCATCGCCAAGCCCTATCGGATGCGCGAACTGGCCGACGTGGTCAGATCGTCTTTGGACGGGGGGTGAGCCCTAGTCCCGGGCTCTTTG
>RZZR01000107.1 GCA_009929795.1 Deltaproteobacteria bacterium
GCCCCGTCGGCCATGGCTCACAATTCGACGCCCTGCCCTGCCTTCAGGTCCAGATGCTCCGTGTTCCGGGCGAACTCTCGCAGATACCCGCCAAACGACTCAGCATCCTGCTCCAGGCATGGAAAGGTCCCCCAATGCATGGGAACGACTTTTCGGCACTTGAGCAGACCGCAGGCCATGGCCGCCTGTCTCGGGTCCATGGTGAAGACTCCGCCCATGGGCAACAGGGCCACGTCCAGGGGGTACAGCCGACCCCATATCTCCATACTCGAAAAGATGCAGGTGTCTCCGGCATGATACACATGAAGGCCCGAGGGGGTCTTGATTATAAACCCCACCGGAGTCCCGGCGGCCGAGGAATGAAAGGCCGGGACCATGGTCGCCTTGAAGCCCACGTGGGCCACGGTTCCCCCGACGTTAAAACCGATCCCGTTCAGAATCCGACTTTGAGGCAGTCCTTTGGCCTTCATGGCTCCGGCAAGTTCCACCTGGGCCCCGAGCATGGCCCCCGTGGCCGTACAGATCTCCAAGGCCTGCCCAATATGATCCCCGTGATCGTGGGTGACCAGGACCATGTCCACCGGCCCCACATCTTTCCATGACTGACGGGCCGATGGATTGCCCTCGAACCAGGGGTCGATGAGAACCTTGGCCTTTCCATCTTCCAATTGAAAACAGGCATGACCATGCCATGTCAATCGCGCCATTTTCCTCCTCCTCGATCATGGTTCCACGACGAAATACCTTTCCCCGCCCAAATCTCAGTTCGAGCAATCCTCCCGGGCCGGTTCCGCTCCCTCGACCTTGGCCAGTTCCTTCTGCAAGCATGACTGCAGCCTGGCGTCTATGCAGGAAACAATAATCTCGGTCATGCTCTTGCCGCAGCAGGCGGCGAGAATCTTGAGCTTGCGGTGATACTCCACCGGCAGCCGTAGGGTGAGTTGTTTGGTCGTCTGTTCGTTCTTGGCCATCCTTGCCTCCGTTATTCTCTTCGTATTGTCATAACTCCGGTCAGGCAAGCCTCGATTCCCGGTCTGGACAGAACTGCGCCTGTCTCTCTTGAGACATTGACGCAGATGCCTTTTTTGGATAACCATTCATACAAAATTGTCGGATTTCGCCCTTCGGCCATGTCCATCCTGAACTCTGGAATCTTCAACCCCATTATGGAGGACCCCATGCGCATGAAAAAACGTTGGCTGAGGGTCGGCATGGCCATGGCCATGGCCCTGGCCTGTTGCGTCCCGTCGGCGGCCACTGCCGAAACCGAGGACACCGTCGCCCCGGGAAGACAGTTGGCCAGACAGGCTGTGAGGGAAGACGCCAGACAGCTCTGGATCACGGCCGACCATTCCAGATTTCCGCTTCTTAAGGAAGAGTTCGGCACCGCTCCGGAAGTCACCAAAGCATGTCTCTCATGCCACAACGAGGCTGCTCTCCAGTTTCACAAGACCATCCACTGGACATGGATCGACCCCAACGACGAGACAGGAAAGACCGGCAAAGGCGGCCTGACCGTCAACAACTTCTGCATCAACATCCTCAGTAACGAGCCCCGCTGCACATCCTGCCATGCCGGATACGGATGGAGAGACAAGGACTTCGACTTTTCAAGCCAGCAGAACGTCGACTGTCTCGTCTGCCACGAGCAGACCGGCACCTACAAGAAATTCCCGACCATGGCCGGTTTCCCGGTCTCAGAACCAACGCCCTTCGACGGCAAGACCTTCGAGCCACCAAACTACAACGCCATTGCCCAGAGCGTGTCCCGGCCCACCCGGAACAACTGCGGAACCTGCCATTTCTACGGTGGCGGCGGGGATGCCGTGAAACATGGAGATCTCGATTCGTCCATGTTCAACCCGAGCAAGAACCTCGACGTCCACATGGGCATTGACGGTCAGAACTTCGACTGCGTCCGCTGCCACACCACCAGACTCCACCAGATCGCAGGCCGCATCTATTCCACCCCAGCCGTGGAGGAGCGCAAAAGCCTTCTTGAGGATGACCTGACCCCCAAGATCATGTGCGAGTCCTGCCATGGCGCCCATCCCCACAAGGCCAACTTCAAGGCCAACGACCACACCGACAAGGTCGCCTGCCAGGCCTGCCATATCCCAACCTTTGCCCGGGTCATCCCCACCAAGATGTGGTGGGACTGGTCCCTGGCCGGGGACACGAGCCGTCCGGTGACCAAGGACGAATTCGGCATGACCTCCTACGATCCCAAGAAGGGCGAGTTCCTTTGGGCCAAGGATGTTATTCCGGTATACCATTGGTTCAACGGAGCCATCGACACCCTGACCGCCGACCGGACCATCGACCCCTCAAGAGAAGTCAAGGTTTCCTGGCCCATGGGGGACATGAATGACCACAAATCAAGGATCATGCCCTTCAAGGTCCACCGGGGCAAGACACCCTACGACAAGGTCCGCAATAACATGGTCATTCCCAAGCTTTTCGGCCCCAAGGGCAGCGGGGCCTATTGGGCCGAATATGACTGGACCGTGGCCGTGGAAAAAGGCATGGCCTACGCTGGCCTGCCCTTCAGCGGCGAGGTTGGATTCGTCGAAACCTCCTACGTCTACCCCACTACCCACATGGTTGCCCCCAAGGAACAGACCTTGGCCTGCAAGGCCTGCCATTCACGAAACGGACGGTTGAACAATCTCGGCGGCTTCTACATGCCCGGGCGGGACACGGTCCGGGTTCTGGATGTCGGCGGTTGGTCCATTGTCGTGGCTTCCCTGGTCGGCGTGGCCCTGCATGCCCTGGGACGAGTGTTCTCCGGACGCTCCAAGAGAAAGGAGAATTGACATGAGTACAGGCAAAATGGTCAAAATTTATCTCTACACCCGGTTCGAACGCTTCTGGCACTGGTTGCAGGCTCTGCTCATATTCATGCTCCTGCTGACCGGATTCGAGGTTCATGGGACCTTTTCCCTCTTTGGTTTCCAGCGGGCGGTGGAACTGCATAACTTCTTCGGCCTGAGCTGGATCATCCTCTTCGTGTTCATCGTCTTCTGGGTCTTCACCACCGGCGAGTGGCGGCAATACATCCCCACCACCAAGAAGCTCTTCGCCGTCATGCGCTACTACTCCTCGGGCATCTTCAAAGGTGAACCACACCCGGTAAAAAAGTCCAGCCGTGCCAAGCACAACCCTCTCCAGCGTTTGACCTACCTTGGCTTGACGGCTGTGCTCCTGAGCCTGCAGATGTTCACCGGGTTCCTCTACTATATGTACAACGACTGGGCTGTCTGGGGCCTGAGCTTCCTGGGTCTCGGCTTCCTGGCCATCGTTCACCTAGCCTGCGCCTTTCTGATCCTGTCCTTTGTCGTCGTCCACATCTACATGACCACCACCGGGCACACCATCGGCGCCCATATCGCGGCCATGTTCAGCGGCTGGGAAGAAGTCGAGGAAGGCGAGGAAGAGGATTGGGAAATCAGACAGAGACGCTAACCACTCATCAACTCCATTCCAAGCATGGGAAAAAGGGGGGTTCTGCCGACGCAGTGCCCCCCTTGATCGGTCTGCCGCCTGTTCTGATTCTGTTTCAGAGAATCAAACCCGGTGATTCCAAGGTTTTGAACGCCAATCCTTATCTGTGATTCAGCACTTCCGCCAAGTGCGCTCCACTTTCTTGCGCCTTCAGCAATATATCTGAATGGGATTTTATACCACCACGGTCAAAGATTTCCATCACTGGAATCTCGGCGACAATTTCGTAGCCCAACGCTTCCAAAGGCAAACGCATGGCATCCAAAGCAAAGCCCATGTCTTTTTTATTATCCTGCTCGCCAATAGCCGCGATGACCGCCTTTCTCCCCTGTCCGGAAAGATGGCTGGACCATTGTCGAGGCCTTGTGTCATTAAATTCATAAAAACAATACAGACGGTCTATGAACGCCTTCATCCATGCCGTGATGTTGTAATTGTGCACGGGCGAGACGAGCACGAGCCCCCGGCTATCCAGCACTTCCGGATACAGTAACGTCATGCCGTCATGGAAGCGTGTGCAGATTTTTTCCGCACGGCATTTCTCGCACCCGATGCATGGCTCGTAACGGTAATCACGAAGGTGAACGCTTTTGGTTTCCTTTACGTGTTCTGCCGCTCCTCCCAGAATGGCCAGAAGGAGATGGTGAGAGTTGCCGAATTTTCTTGGGCTTCCTTCAATCCCCAGAACTTTATTAAAAATTTTCATCTTCAAAAAATGAATACTCCCGTTATTGTCGTCAAATACAGTGGTACTGCTCCTGTTTTAACTGCGTTTCAGACCCAGAAGCTGCCGGCAACCGTGCCTGCGACCAAAATCACACCCGTCAGCCATTGACATGGCCGAAAGGGGAAGGCCGGAGTCCAGGCCCATGGACCATCAAGATTTCTCGCCGACAGGGCCAGGGCCTGGTTCCATGATCCCGAAGCCATGACCCTAGTCACGGCCACGACCTGAGCCGAAGCCGACCGGAATCTTCCCAGAGCGGGCAACCTGACCCGGGATGCCTGGCGAACCTCGTGAGCAGCCTGCCGAATTCTCGGCAGTGTCTGAAGCATGACCCCCAGGCCCGCTCCGACCTTCCAGGCCCTGCTCCCGCACACAGGCCTCAGCATCCAGACCACGGCCGGCCCGACCTCGGCCATGCAAGTGGAACCGATCAGAATCCCCCCCCAGAGAAGAAGAAAAGTCATCCGAAGGGCGAGCAACCCGGCTCCCAGAGCCGAAGCTTCCAGCCCGATCCCGGAGTCGAGGATATCGAGACAGAACTTGACCGCCACCCAAAGGGCCAGAGAAACGATGATGGCCGCGGAAAACCCTGGCACAGACCGCCTCCGGCGAACCGCCAGGAAGAGCACAGACAATCCCAGAACCCAGCCTCCAAGCAGGTACGTCGGCATTCGCCAGACCATGATCCCGAAGAATACGGTCAAAAAAATCTTGATGCGGGGATCGAAACTCCTGAGAGCATCACTCTTCACGAATTGCAGTCCCCTTCCTTAACAGGATCGAGTGCCTTCTCGCTCCAGTCCCTGATCTTTCGCTCCTGGATCCAGGAGCAAGGGGGACGCACTCCGGCCTCCAGCGCCCTGTCCAAAACACGAGCTGGCTCTCCAGCCTCAAGAACACGGCCATTACTCAGAAGAACAAGGACGTCGGCCAGGTCGATCAACGGTTCGATGTCGTGACCGGTGACGACCTGGGTCAGCCCCGCCGTTCGCTGATCCCGGAGGATGGTCCGCATTTCAAGAATTCCGGGATAATCCAGTCCGCTCAAGGGCTCGTCCATGAGCAAAATCCGCTGGTCACCGAGCAAGGCTCCTGCAATGGCCAGGCGCTTTCGCTCCCCGCCCGACAGGGCATGGACGGGAGTCTCCCACGCCTTGGCCAGCCCGAACCGGGCCGCAGCGGCCCGGGCCCTCATCTCCAGAGACGCGGAAGGGAGCCCTGCTCCCCTGCCCCCCAGAATCAGGTCTTCACCCACGGTTCCGCCAAGAATCTGAACCCCTGGATCCTGAAAAACCAGGGCGCAGGATCTGCGACCTTCGGAACCGGGTCCGGAGGCCGGCCCCCCATTCACCGCGATCCGGCCCAGATCTGGCCGCAAAAGTCCGCAGGTTAGGAAAAGAGCCGTGGACTTGCCGCTTCCGTTAGACCCGGCCATGATGGCCAGAGTTCCCTTGGGGATGTGCAGATTGAGGCCCCGGAGGGCCAGTGCCCCTCCAGGATACCGGAGGTGAACGTCTTCGAAGAGGATCATTGGGGCGTCAGGTTTCGGCGGAAAAGCATCCTAGCTGCGGCAACGGCCAGGGTGAGCTTGATGGCCGCCCCGGGCAGGAAGGGCAGCAGGCCGACCTGAAGAGCCCGGGTCCAGCCGATGCTCAGGGTAAACTTGAGCCAGGGCACACCAAAGGAGTAAATGGCGGCCAGACCCAGAAAACCGAACAGGACAAGCCGGAAGAGTCCTGGCCTTTCCTGGCCTCTCCGGGCCAGTCCAGCCACGGCCGCACCGACCGCGAACCCGAATAGAAACCCGCCGGTGGGGCCGAACAAATGCCCAGGTCCGGCCCCGGCTCCGCTGAAGACGGGCAAACCGATCACTCCGGCCAAAAGGTAGAGGCCCACGGCCGCAGCCCCTCCTCCAGGGCCGAGGACGAACCCGACCAACAGAACAAACATGGTCTGCAGAGTCATGGGCACCGGCCCAAGATGAAACTGGACAAAAGTCCCAGCGGCGATGGCGGCCGCGCCCAGACCGGTCCAAACTAGGCGATGCATGGCCATGGCCGGAGATTCAGTCACGAATATCCTTCCTTGGAGACGGTGATCCGGCCGAGTTTCGCAAGGACCGCCTCGGTCAGAAGCGTCAGGGTTGACTTGTCCGTGGCAGAAATTGGGATACCATCTGGAAAATCGAGCTCAACTCTCCCTCGGCCTGCTTCATCCAAAAGATCCCACTTGTTCAAAACCAGGATCCTGGGGGCTTCACCGAGCCCAAGATCCTCGAGAATGCCGTTGACAGACTCTACATGCATGGATGCTTCGGGGTGACCGGCGTCGAGAACGTGGAGGAGGAGATCAGCCTCGGAAAGTTCCTCCAGTGTTGCCATGAATGCCTGTTTGAGCTCCTTGGGCAGGGCCCGGATGAACCCGACCGTATCCGTAAAAATCACTTCCCGATCTTCCGGGAATCGGAGCCTCCGACTGGTGGGGTCCAAAGTTGCGAAGAGCTTGTCCTCGGCCAAAACCTTGCTGTCTGTCAGGGTGTTCAGGAGGGTTGACTTGCCCGCGTTGGTGTAGCCGACCAGGCCGACGATGGGAACGTCGTCCCTGGTCCGCCGGGCCCGGACCGTCTTACGCTGCCGCCGCACCCCCTCCAGTTCCCGCTCCATGTGGGCGATCCGGTCCCGGATTTTCCGCCGGTCCAGTTCAAGACGGGTTTCGCCCGGCCCCCGGCCTCCGATGCCTCCGGCCAGACGGCTGAGCGCCCGGTTCTGACCGATGAGCCGGGGCAGGGTGTACTTGAGTTGGGCCATCTCCACTTGGAGCTTTCCGGCCCGGGTCGATGCATGTTGGGCGAAGATGTCCAGGATGAGCTGAGTCCGGTCGATGACCCGACGCTCTGTGATCAGGGACAGGTTCCTCATCTGGGTCGGGCTGAGTTCGGCATTAAAAATGACCAGTGAAGCATTCTTCTGCAGCAGGGCCACCTCCAGCTCGGCCAGTTTGCCCTTGCCCAGGATATGTCTAGGATTGACCGCCGTAACCCGCTGGATGAACGTCCCGGCCACATAAACCCCGGCCGTCTTGGCCAAGGCGGACAGCTCCAGGAGCTCCGTCTCCTGGGCCGCCCGGGGCCGAATGTCCACGCTGACGAGAAGGGCTCGCTCCGTGCCCGGATCAAGATCCAAGGTCTGGCCGGTTCTGGCCAATTCATCCTCAAGGGCCTCGGCCTGGGCCAGAAAGTCAAACTCCACCCGGCTCCAGGCCGTGGATTCGGAGACGCTGTAAGGCTTGTCGTCGGCGTTGGGAGGTAACAGGTGCGCCCATTGGGCCCGTGCGGGTTCCTCGTCTACCACGCTCAGGACACAGACCGAATCGAGCCGCAGGAAAACCATGTCCATGAGATCCTCCTGGGAGAGCAGAGAATCTCCGAGATGGGTATGGACCAGGCGCAGGCCGCTCAATCGGCCCGTAGAGTGGCGGTATCGGGTCAACTCGGGGATAAGGATACCCTTGTGGTCGCCGACGATGACCATGACCGGGGTTCCCTTGCGGTCGACGAGGATACCGATTTGGCGGCTTGTCCAGGCCGTCAGCTTGGCCAGTTCTCTGGCCTGGTCGAGACTGAATCCCCCCTGGTTCGGAAATTTCCTGTCGTAGAGACGTGTTGCGGACTTGATCTGACTGGGCTTCAGCCCGTTCAGATTCCCTCTGAGTTTCGCTGCGATATCCTCCTCCCGTCGTGGTATATATGTGAAATCCCCCCATCAAGCGGGCCTTCTCGTATGTATTCGCCC
>RZZR01000108.1 GCA_009929795.1 Deltaproteobacteria bacterium
CTACGAGGGCGTCGACCGCATCCTGAATCCGGTTCCGCCCTTGATTTTCGTGCCCACTACATCGGGGACCTCGGCGGACGTGTCCCAGTTTGCCATCATTTCCAACCGCCGGGAATTGGTCAAGATCGCCATTGTCAGCAAGGCCATCGTCCCGGACGTGGCCCTGATCGATCCGGAAACCCTCGTGACCATGGACGCCTATCTTACGGCCTGCACCGGCATCGACGCCCTGGTCCATGCCGTGGAGGCCTTTGTGTCCACGGCGGCCTCGCCTATGACCGATCTCCACGCCCTGGAGGCCATCCGCCTGGTCACGGCGAACCTTCCGGCCTGCCTCCGGGAGCCCGGCAACCTGGAACTTCGGGGCAAGCTCATGCTCGGCAGCATGGAGGCCGGACTGGCCTTCTCCAACGCCATCCTGGGGGCGGTCCACGCCATGGCCCACAGTCTGGGGGGATTTCTGGACCTGCCCCACGGGGAGTGCAACGCCCTGCTTCTCGAGCACGTAGTCGCCTTCAATTACACCCACGCGCCCGAGCGGTACCGGGCCGTGGCCGAGGTCTTCGGCCTGGGTATCAGGGGCCTGTCCGATCGCGAGATCCGGGAGCGTCTCATTCGAGCCGTCCGTGATTTGAAGAAGGATGCCGGGGTGGTCCGAACCCTGGGGTCGGCCGGAGTGTCCAGGTCCGACATTCCGGTGCTGGCCTCCAAGGCCGTCAGGGACGCCTGCCTGCTGACCAATCCCCGTCCGGCCAATCAGCGGGACATTGAGACCGTCTATGAAGAGGCCCTCTGACGACCGGGAGACCCAGGTCTCCCGTCTGATAGGATTCGGAGAGTTTTCCTCCCGGAAAAGCTACTATCCGGAACTGACCAGAAAAATTGAGGAATTGGAGCGACAGCGGGAGGAGATCCGCCGGCTCAAGAATTATCTGGACAACGTGATCGACTCCATGCCTTCGGCCCTGGTCGGTATCGATATCGACGGCCGGGTGACCTTCCTGAACCGGCAGGCCCTGAACCGGTCCGGTCTGAACATTCAGACGGCCGTATCCCTGCCCTTGGACCAGGTCTTTCCCGACTTCGGTTCGATTCTGGAGCACATTCGACAGAGCCTGAGCCTGGGGCAGGCCTGGCGGGAACGGTTGGTCTCCAGATTCGAAGACGGAGAATCGCGGCATGAGGAGGTCATGGTCTATCCACTGATCGCCGAGGAGATCGAAGGGGCGGTCATTCGGGTAGACGATGTCACCGAGCGGATCCGGGTCGAGGAGATGGTCATCCAGGCTGAGAAGATGCTCTCTGTTGGAGGTCTGGCCGCAGGTATGGCCCATGAGATCAAGAATCCCCTGAGCATCATCCTTCAGAATGCCCAGGTCATGAGATCCAGGCTGGGCAGGGGACCGGCCAGGAACCAGATCGAGGCCGAGGCCTGCGGAACGACCCTGGAGGCCATCGAGACCTACATGGATCGGCGGGGAATCTTCAAGATGATCGAGGCCGTGGTCGATGCCGGACGAAGGGCTTCCCGGATCATCGAGAGTATGTTGTCCTTTAGCCGCAAATACGGATCAGGCCGGACGGAGTGCGACGTTCGGGATTTGCTTGACGAGAGCGTCGATCTGGCATCCAAGGATTACGATTTGAAGAAACATTACGATTTCAGGTATATCGAGATCGATCGGGATTACGATTCCGATCTACCGAAGGCCATGTGCGATCCGGGAAAACTCCAGCAGGTCTTCCTCAACATCCTCAAGAACGGGGCCGAGGCCATGGCTGAAAAGCATGGAGGAGGCCCCAAGGCCGGGTCGAAATTCCAGCTCAGGCTTCGTCGCGAGCGAGGACGGATTCGGGTTGAGATAGAGGATAATGGGCCGGGCATGGACGAAACGGTCCGCAAACGGATCTTTGAGCCCTTTTTCACGACCAAGGAGGTCGGACGGGGCACCGGGCTCGGCCTGTCGGTCTCCTATTTCATCGTCACCGAAGACCATGGGGGAACCCTGGAGGTGGACTCCGCGCCGGGAATGGGAACCAGATTCGTCATCCGGCTCCCCTTAGGCCGGGACCGGGCAGAATCTCACGGATATCACGGAGGGCTTTCATGCACATAGTCACCGGCGGAGCCGGTTTTTTGGGGAGTGCAATCGTCTGGATGCTCAACCGCCGGGGCGTCGAGGATATTCTTGTGGTCGATAATCTGGCCCGAACCGAAAAATGGCGGAATCTGGTCGGGCTGCGCATATCCGGATACATGCCAAAGGATGAGTTCCTGGCCTTGGTCGAATCGAATCGGGCCCCGGCCGACGTGCAGGCCGTGATCCACATGGGAGCCTGTTCCTCGACGACCGAGACCGACGCCAACTATCTCATGTCCAACAATGTCGTCTATTCCCAGGTTTTGTGTCGCTACGCCCTGGAGCAAAACGCTCGCTTCGTCTACGCCAGTAGCGCGGCAACTTACGGCGACGGGAGCCGCGGCTTTGACGACGAGGCTGACATCGGCCTTCTCAGGCCCCTGAACATGTACGGATACTCCAAACACCTCTTCGATCTCTGGGTCCGGAGGCTGGGGCTGGAAGACAGGGTTGCCGGGCTCAAGTTCTTCAACGTCTTCGGGCCCAACGAGTGGCATAAGGGCGAGATGCGTAGCGTGGTTTGCAAGGCCCATGAACAGATTTCGGCCGGGCTCGGGCTGAAGCTGTTCCGGTCCCACCGGCCGGATTGCGGCCATGGAGAGCAGCAGCGCGATTTCGTCTATGTCAAGGACTGCACAGAGTTGATTTGGTGGCTTCTCGAACATCCCGAATCCTGCGGGCTGTTCAACGTGGGCACCGGCCAGGCCCGAACATTTAAAGACCTTGGTCTGGCCGTGTTCCGGGCTATGGATCGTGAGGCTGACATCTCCTATATGGACATGCCCGAATCCCTGCGGGACAAGTACCAGTATTTCACGCAAGCGACCATGGACAAACTGCGACGGGCTGGTTTCGACCGGCCATTCACTCCAATGGAGGAGGCCGTTGAAGACTACGTCCGCCGCCATCTGGCCTTGGGCGGACAGCCCCTTGATGTTGAGGTTGACCGATGAGCGGAAGCGAGACCGGGGTCTCCAGGCGCAAGGCACAGACTGGTGGGAGATTTGATCCGGAGTTGCTCTATGTGGAGTGCTCGGTCTGCGGCCGACCGGTCATGTGGGGCCAAGGTGAGACCACCCGACTGCTTTCGGCCTCCCATATCGATGTGTCGAAGCTTGATGAGCATTGTCTGTTGGTTTCGGACGGCTGCCCAACCTGCGCCCCGGAGCGGGTGGCCTTCAAGGCCCGTATCGTTCGCCTGTCCTGATAGGCTGTTTGTTTCAAGCGTTTTTTCCCGCCATCTCCACCATTCCGTCTCCTGCCTGCGGCGACTGAGTTCATCCTTGACCAAAGGGCCGGTTTCGTCTACGCGAACCCATCCCAAAATGGTTGAGCGGGCGCTCAACTTGATGCCGGCTCGAATTGTCGGCCGGTCCCAGACAACTCTCAACATTGGAGGCGGAGATGCGGTTTGTTCGGTGTACGATGTTGGCGGCCGTCATGGTCGGCCTGGCTTGGCAGGCATGTTGGGGAGCTGGTTTCGGGATCTACGAGTGGAGCGCTCGTGGTAACGCATTGGGCGGGGCCTTGGTCGGCCGGGCCGACGACCCTTCGGCCGTGGCCTACAATCCGGCAGGCATTACCCAACTGGAAGGCTTGCAAATGCAATTGGGCGCCACCTTTATCGGCCCCATGGTCGATGTCGATACCGGGGACAAGACCACGACCAGCGAGAAAAATTGGTGGATTCCGCCGCACTTCTTTGCCACCTACAAGGTGAACGACCGCTACAGCCTGGGGCTTGGGGTGTACAGTCGCTACGGTCTGGGCACTGAGTTCGACAGCAAATGGCCCGGCCGGTACAACGCCTACGAAGGGGTCATCAAGGCGGTTTCGGTTAACCCCAACCTGGCCATTTCCCTGACCGACTCCTTTTCTGTGGCCTTGGGCGTCGAGGCCATGTATTTCGACTTTCTCTACAAGAAAAAGATTCCCACCGGTCCCATTGTCGGTCAGGACGTGGGAGACATCAACGCCAAACTTCATGCCGACGATGTCGGTTTTGGGTTCAATCTGGGCCTCCACTATCAGCCCTGCCAATACGCCAAGGTGGGTCTGACCTATCGGAGCCAGGTCCAGCTTCGCATGGACGGTGACGCCGACTTCGATCGCCCGGCAGCCTTCGACGCCAACCCCCAGCTTCAGCCATTGTTCAAGAACGGCAATGTTTCGGGCGAAGTGACCCTGCCTGATTCCTGGTCCGCCGGGGTTGCCATATACCCGCTTGAAAATCTGAGTCTGGAACTCGGGGCCGTCTATACCCGGTGGTCGAGCTACGAGGATTTGACCATCAAGTATGATCAGACTCCAGTGCCCGGAATGACCAGCACCACAACTAAAAAGGACTGGAAGGATGTCTGGCGCTTCAACGCCGGCCTGGAATACAAAGCCCTGGACTGGCTGGATCTTCGTTTTGGATACATCTTCGATCAGAGTCCCATTCCGGACGACACCATCGACTACTTGGTGCCGGCCAACGACCGTCATCTGTTCAGCTTCGGCCCTGGATTTCACTTCGGCAACATGGACCTGGATCTGTCGTATACCTATCTCATGATCAAGGAGAGGAACATCGCCGGCCGTCCCGCCGACGGAGTTCTGGAAGGCAAGTCCCACAACGGATACGCTCACATGCTCGGCGTGAGTGTTGGCTACAGGTTCTAAGCACGGTTCATCGAGGAAAAAATCGTTGACAATCCGTCGGCCTTGAGCGTAAGCAACCCACCTTCGGCCGGGATGTAGCGCAGTCTGGGAGCGCACCTGAATGGGGTTCAGGGGGCCGGAGGTTCAAATCCTCTCATCCCGACCAGGAAAATCAAGGGCTTACAGGTATAAATCTGTAAGCCCTTTTTCTTTTTCAGTCCGTTGTACAACTTCTGTACGACTGTTTTGTCTTTTTTCTTTTGATAGAAATAAGCATGGTTTTCATTAAAAATACGTTGTGCGTGGCAGTATAATCGGGAAAAGTTATTTTTTATGTTGACTATCGAACTACTGCCTACCTCAAAATATTTTCGAACAGTTTCCCCACGCCGTTTTCAAAAACGATCTCCGATAGATCATGCCTTAGTATCTGGATAGGTCGATCCACTCCAGTTCAAGAACACCGCTTGAACCTTTAGTCCACGACGTTTTTCATCATCCTCCTCGGTCGAGCAAGATGTGGTTCACGGTGCGCTTGCAAAGATTCGGCCCGAGCTCGAGCCCCGTCCAGGTGGGCGTTCGAGTACCGCTGTCTTGATGGAGGGAGTGTCTAGCGTCAGACGAGAAAGCCGCGGGTCGTTCCTTGGCATTTATAAGAGAATAATTTAGAATTGTTGCATATTTTGTTCGAGGGAAGAAAATTTTGAAACCCTCCGGCGTCTTTGTCTTGGAAGAGGCCGAACGCTTTCAAGATTCGACAATCATCAAGGAGCGGAGATGAGCGGAAAAAATCATGAGTTGATGGAGCGGAGGAAAAAGGCCGTGCCCCGAGGGGTGTTCAACGTGGTCCCGGCGTTCGTCGAGCGGGCCGAGGGGGCCATCATTATGGATGTGGACGGCCGGGAGTGGATCGATTTCGCCGGTGGAATCGGGGTCATGAACGTGGGACATGGCCATGTCGGGGTGATCAAGGCCGTGCAGGAGCAGGCCGGACGTCTGACCCACTCCTGTTTCCATATCGTTATGTACGAGCAATACGTTGAATTGGCCGAGCGCCTGGCCGCCCTGGCCCCGGGAGACTTTCCCAAGATGGCGGCCTTTTTCACCTCCGGGGCCGAGGCTGTGGAGAACGCGGTCAAGATCGCCCGCTACGCCACAGGCCGGACCGGAGTGGTGGTTTTCGAGAACGGATTCCACGGCCGGACTCTCATGACCATGACCATGACCAGCAAGGTCAAGCCCTACAAGTTCGGGTTCGGGCCCTTTGCCCCGGAAGTCTACCGGATGCCCTATGCCTATTGCTACCGATGCCCGCTGGGACTGTCCTATCCGGGCTGCTCGGTGGCCTGTGCGGAAAAACTCCGGGATTTCTTCATCAGCCACGCCGCGGCCGAACACATCGCCTGCTTGGTGGTGGAGCCGGTGACCGGCGAGGGTGGCTTCCTGACCCCGCCGCCCGAGTATTTCCCAAAGCTCAAGGCCATCTGCGAAGAATTCGGCATCGTCTTTGTGGCCGACGAGGTTCAGAGCGGTGTGGGCCGAACCGGGAGATTTTTTGCCATGGAGCATTGGGGCGTGGCCCCGGACATGATCACCGTGGCTAAGAGCCTAGCCGGCGGCATGCCCCTGTCCGGCGTCGTGGGTCGGGCCGACTTGCTCGACTCGCCCCATGTGGGCGGCATCGGCGGGACCTACGGCGGCAACCCGGTGTCCTGCGCCGCAGCCCTGGCCGTGTTGGACGCCTTTGAAAATGAGAACCTCCTGGGCCGGGCCGTAGAGCTGGGTCAAAGGCTGCGGACCGAGTTCGAGTCATGGCAGGAAGAGATGCCCCTGATCGGTGAGGTTCGGGGTTTGGGGCCCATGCTGGCCCTGGAGTTGGTCCGCGATCGCAAGACCCGGGAACCGGCCGGAGACGAGACCCGGGCCGTGGTGGCCGAGTGTCGGGAACAGGGGCTCATCGTCCTGGCCTGCGGCAATCACGGCAACGTCATACGGACCCTCATGCCCCTGGTCATCGATGACGAGGTCCTGGCCAAAGGGCTGGGCATCCTCAAGGCGGCCCTGCACCACATATCCGCCGGGAGGGCCGGATCGTGACCTTCGGCCTGCACGGACGAATCCTTCTGGTCGACGTCGGGGTCAAACAATACGAGATCCGGCCGACCTCCGAATGCCCGGGAAACCTGGGAGGCAAGGCTTTGGCCACGGCCCTGCTTCTCGAGCATTGCCCCGCTGGAGCCGACCCCTTGGGTCCGGATAATCCGGTGGTCATTGCCACCGGCCCTATCTGCGGATCTCTGGCCTGGGGAGGGAGCCGGTACTGCATCTGCACCAAGTCGCCCCAGACCGGGCTCTACGCCGAATCCTACTCGGGCGGGGCCGTTCCCGAGGCCGTGGAGGCGGCCGGATTCGACGCCGTGGTCCTCACCGGGGCCTCCTCCGGGTTGACGACTCTGGCCGTGCATGAGGAAGGGTGCGAATTTCTGGACGCATCCGGGATGCAGGGCATGGAGACGTTCGTCGCCGAGGAAGAGATTTCCCGACTTACGGCTTCGTTCTATCCGCAAGGGAGCCGCACAGGAGCCATGGTTGTCGGACCGGCGGCCGAGAACTTGGTCCGGTTCGCCATTGTGGCCAATGACCGCTGGCGGTGTGCCGGGCGGTGCGGGGTGGGCACGGTCCTTGGGGCCAAGAAGATCAAGGGGCTCGTCTTCGGTGGGAAACGAAAACGCCCTTTGGCCGAACCGGACGGGCTCAAGGCCTACGCCAAAGACTTTTTGACCCGGTTCAAGGACAGTCCCGGGGCCAAAGCCTATCGGGCCCGGGGCACCACCCAGATGGTGGCCATCATGAACACGGCCCGGGCCTTTCCGGCCAAGTATTGGAGTCAGGGCACCTGCGAGCATTGGGAGAGGATAAGCGGCGACACCTTGCACGCCGAGCACGAGGTCGTGCCCCATGCCTGCCGCAAATGTTTCATGGCCTGCGGGCGAAAGACGACCCTCAGGGCCGGGTCATACGCCGGACTGACCCTGGAGGGGCCGGAGTACGAGACTATCTTCGCTTTTGGCGGATTGTGCATGATCGAGAGCATGGAGGAGATCGTCCGCCTGAACGACCTGTGCGACCGCCTGGGTCTGGACACCATCAGCGCGGGCAACCTC
>RZZR01000109.1 GCA_009929795.1 Deltaproteobacteria bacterium
CAGGACCGGGTGGATCTGGAGCTGCGCACCGCCGCCTTTCTCACCCGCACCGCAGACGGCCTCTACGGGTTTTCCCACAAGAGCTTCCGCGAGTTCTTTTTGGCCCGGCATCTGTTGCGCGCTCTTCGCCAGGGCGTCGAGGCCCTGACCGCCGCGTTGAACACGGCCCCGCTGACGCCCGAGTGCGTCGCCTTTCTGGCCGACCTGATGATCGAAGACGGGGAGGAGATGATCGGCCTGCCGGAGATCCGAAAGTGTCTGGCCGGTCTGATCCAAGAAGGCCGACTGCTGGAGACCGACGACGGGGTGGGGTATGTCAGCCGGAGTCGACACCCCCAGCGGGAGGTGGATCTTCGCGGGGCCGGATCGGAGTTTTCCATTCACGACGTCTCGACGGGTGAGCTTATCGGAAGCATGGACCGCCATCGGGCCTGGCACGAGGCCCATCCCGGGGCTGTCTACGTCCATCAGGGACGGACCCACGTGGTTCAGGACCTGGATGTGGATTCGGCCACGATTCTCGTCGAGGCCGACGATCCGAAGCACTACACCCGGGCCCTGAGCGCCAAGACCACCCGGATCCTTCGGACCTTGGAGAGCCGGGCACTGGGTTCGACCTCGGTTCATCTCGGTCGGGTCCTGATCACCGAGCGGGTCACGGGATACGAGAAGCGCAGTACCCGGACCGGTCGGTTGGTCGGTCGGGAAGATCTGGATCTGCCGCCTCTGGAGTTCGAGACTGAGGGTCTGTGGGTCATCGTTCCCGAGGCCATCCAATCCAAACTGGAGCGGGACATGCTCCATTTCATGGGGGGCATACATGCCCTGGAGCACGCCTTGATCGCCATGATGCCCCTGTTCGTGCTCACGGACCGGAACGACCTGGGCGGAATCTCGGTTCCCTGCCACGACCAGTTGGGGCAGGCGGCCGTGTTTGTCTATGACGGGGTGCCCGGCGGCGCGGGCCTGACCAGGGCCGGGTTCGCCAAGGCCCGGGAAATTCTGGAGCACACCCTCGAGGCGGTCTCCCGCTGTCCCTGCACCTTCGGATGTCCATCCTGTGTCCATTCTCCCCGATGTGGGTCGGGTAACCGGCCCTTGGACAAGGAGGCGGCCCAGGCCATCATGCGGGGGATGCTGGCCCCGGGAACAGCAGTCCAGTTCTCCGAGGTCGCGATTCCGGAGAACGAACCGGAGATTCCGGCACCGTCCAAGGCCGTGTCCCGGATTCGGTTCGGGGTTTTCGATCTGGAAACCCGCCATTCGGCTCATGAGGTCGGAGGCTGGGGGCGGCCGGAGGCCATGGGGGTTTCCTGCGCCGTCCTCTACGACTCTGGCCCGGATCGGTTCACGACCTACATGGCCGAGGACATTCCGGCCCTGGTTGAAGACCTGCGAAGCCTGGACCTGGTGGTGGGATTCAACATCATCCGTTTTGACTACCGGGTGCTCCAGGGGTATTCACAATTTCCCTTCAGGGATCTGCCGACCCTGGACATTCTGGCCAAGGTTCAGGAAAGGCTTGGCTACCGACTTTCACTGGGGCACTTGGCCCAATATACTTTGAACGCTGCCAAGTCGGCCGACGGCCTGCAGGCGTTGAAGTGGTGGAAGCAGGGGCGGATTCGGGAGATCGTCGAATACTGCACCCAGGACGTGGCCGTGACCCGGGATCTCTACCTCCACGGCCGGGACAAGGGGCATCTCGTTTTTCAAAACAAGGCCGGGCTTCAGGTCAGTCTGCCGGTCTCCTGGTAGGAACCGGGGCCGACTCGCAAACGGCGAATTCCTCAGGGGGAGGGATATGAAACTGTCGAACAGAATTTCTCGCGTGGCCCCGTCGGCCACCCTGGCCGTGAACGCCAAGGCCCAGGAACTCAAGGCCGCCGGCCGGGACGTCATCAGCCTGGCCGTGGGCGAGCCCGACTTCAGGACTCCGGAACATGTCTGCCGGGCGGCCAAGGAGGCCATCGACCAGGGTTTCACCAGGTACACGGCCGAGGCCGGGATTCCGGAGCTGCGCCGGGCCGTGGCCGGGTATTTCAACCGCTGGTACAAGACCTCGGCCGGACCGGAGCATACGATCGTTTCCAACGGCGGCAAGCAGGCCCTCTACAATCTCCTTCAGGTTCTGGTGGATCCCGGGGAAAAGGTTCTTGTTCCGGCCCCCTATTGGGTCAGCTACCCGGACATGGCAACCCTAGCCGGAGGGGAGAGCGTCATCGTCCCAAGCGAGGCCGAGAACGGCTACCTGGTGACGGTTGAGGCCCTGGATCGGGCCTGGACGGCCGAGTGCCGGGTCCTAATCCTCAATTCACCCTCGAACCCCACGGGCGCGGTATATTCCCCAAGGGCTTTTGACGAGATCATGGACTGGGCCATGTCCAAGCCCGGGCTTTTCGTCATCAGCGACGAGATTTACGACCAACTGGTCTATTCGGCCGAGGGACATGCCGGAGCATCATTGTGGTGGCAACGGTTCCCGGAGCGGGTGGCCGTGGTCAACGGCCTGGCCAAGAGCTTCGCCATGACCGGCTGGCGGGTGGGCTACGCCCTGGCCCACGCCGATCTGGTCAAGGCCATGTGCAAGCTCCAGGGCCAGAGCACGTCCAATGTCTGTTCCATCGCCCAGAAGGCGGCCTTGGCCGCCCTGGAAGGGCCCTGGAATCTGGTGGAGGAGATGCGGCAAGCTTTTGTTCGCCGGCGGGATCTGGCCTTGGAGCGGGTCCGATCCTGGCCGGGAGTGGTCTGTCCCAGGGCCGACGGGGCCTTTTACCTCTTCCCCAGGGTTGACGCCCATTACCGGAACGGGGTGAACGGCTCGTCAGACCTGTGCGCCAAAATCCTCGAGGAGTGCGGGGTGGCCCTGGTTCCTGGAGCGGCCTTCGGTGAAGACCGCTGCATTCGCCTCTCCTATGCCACGGCCGACGAGACCCTGGAGCGGGCCCTTGAGGCCATGGGTCGGCTTTTCGTCGAAAATTGACATCCAACCGAGGTGAGATCATGGCCAAAGTGACCGAATGCCGGGTCTGGAAGGCCCTGGACGCCCATGCCCGAGATATGGCCGGGCGGCACATGCGCGAGATGTTCGAGGCCGATCCGGACCGGTTTGACCGCTTTTCCGTCCGACACCAGGGTTTCCTGTTCGACTATTCCAAAAATCAGATCCTGCCCGAGACTATGAATCTTCTCATGGCTCTGGCCCGGGAACGTGGGGTGCCGGAGCGGATCGAGGCCATGTTTCGGGGGGATCGGATCAATACGACCGAGAACCGGCCGGTCCTCCACGTGGCTCTGCGGAATGTGTCCAACCGGGCCATCCTGGTCGACGGCCAGGACGTCATGCCCGAGGTCCGGTCCGTTCTGGCCAGGATGAGGACCTTTACTGGCCGGGTCCGATCCGGGGCCTGGACCGGGATCACGGGCAGGGCCGTGAACGACGTGGTCAACATCGGCATCGGCGGTTCGGATCTCGGGCCCCTCATGGTCACCGAGGCCCTGGCCCACTATGCCGATGGGCCGCGTTGCCATTTCGTGTCCAACGTGGACGGAACCCATATCGCCGAGACCCTGGCCGGACTGGACCCCGAGACGACCCTCTTCGTGGTGGCCTCCAAGACCTTCACCACCCAGGAGACCTTGACCAATGCGGTCACGGCCCGGGACTGGCTGACCGCAGCCCTGGGGGACGAGGCTGTGGCCAGGCATTTCATCGCCCTGTCCACCAACGCCAAGGCCGTGGCGGCCTTTGGCATCGACACGGCCAACATGTTCGAGTTCTGGGACTGGGTGGGGGGGCGCTACTCCCTGTGGTCGGCCATCGGCATGACCATCGCCCTATCCGTGGGCATGGACCGGTTCATGGAGCTTCTGGCCGGGGCCCACGACATGGACGAGCATTTCCGCACGACCCCAGTGGAGACGAACATCCCGGTGATCATGGCCATGCTCGGCATCTGGTACGTGAACTTTCTGGGAGCCGAGACCCAGGCCATCATTCCCTATGACCAGTACCTGCATCGGTTCGCGGCCTATTTTCAGCAGGGGGACATGGAGAGCAACGGCAAGTCCGTGACCTTGGACGGGGAGAGGGTGGACCACGCCACGGGCCCCATCGTCTGGGGGGAGCCGGGAACCAACGGCCAGCACGCCTTTTTCCAGCTTATTCATCAGGGCACCCGCCTGATTCCCTGCGACTTCATCGCCCCGGCCGTGTCCTTGAATCCGGTGGGGAATCACCACGCCATCCTGCTTTCCAATTTTTTTGCCCAGACCGAGGCCCTGATGCGGGGACGGACCGAGGCCGAGGCCGTTTCCGAACTGCTGGCCTTGGGGCTTGGCCGGGCCCGGGCCGAGGCCCTGGCTCCGCATAAAACCTTTCCGGGCAACCGGCCGACGACCTCTATCCTGGTCCAACGGATGGACCCCTTCACCCTGGGCCGGCTCATCGCCATGTACGAACATAAGATCTTTGTCCAGGGCACAGTCTGGAATGTGAACTCCTTCGACCAGATGGGGGTCGAGCTGGGCAAGCAGCTGGCCAAGGCCATCCTGCCCGAGCTGGAAGGGCCGGACCCGGTGGCCGGGCACGACTCCTCCACCAACGGGCTGATCAACTCCTTCAAGGCCATGGGCGGAAGCTCTCTTGCGTAGCACCTTTCTGCAGGATCCGGCCCGGCCGTTTCAGCTGGTCAAGTACCTATCCTGGGGGTCTTTTCTCCTGATCCTGGTTTCCAGCCTGCTCCTTTCGGTCCTCATCTCCAACTCGGCCCGCAAGACCATCCTCCAGAAGAAGCAGGAGCTGGCCCTGCTCCTGGCCGAGAATCTCAACCACCAGATTTATCAGCGCTTCACCCTGCCCACGGTCATCGGCTTCGGGCGGGTCCAGCTCAAAGAGCAGGGCCAGTATGACCGGCTGGATCAAGTCGTGGTCTCCACGGTCCACGGGTTCCATCCCTTGGACATCCGTATCTACGACAACGAGTTCGTGGTTTCCTATTCCTCGGAGCGGGAGGAACTGGGGCGGTCTTTCGGCAAGGACCCCCTGATCAAGCGGGCCATCGACGAAGGGAAAAGCTCCTTCGACCTGCATCGGTCCATGTCCAACTGGCGGGCCATGCTCAGCCTGAACCTGCCCGAGGAGACCTTTGTTCTGCGAACGGTCTACCCGCTGCGGGCCGAGCGGGATTTGCGCTGGCGAACCACGCCCGGGCCGCTCATGGGCGTCTTGGAATTCACCCTGGACGTCACCAAAGACTACCGCGAGGTCATCCATTTTCAATGGCTGGTTACAGGCATCAGCTTCGGGTCCTTTTTGATTCTGTTTCTTCTCCTGTTCGGTCTCATCAACCGGGCCGACCGGATCTTCGCCGAGCGGGTTCGGGACAAGGAGCGTCTGGAGCGTGAGCTCCACCAGAACGAGAAATTGGCCGGCATGGGGCGGGTGGTGGCCAGCATCGCCCATGAGATCCGCAATCCTCTGGGGATCATCCGCAGCAGCGCCGAATTGCTGCTCAAGCGGGCCAAAAAGGAAGGCAACGCCATGACGCCCATCGTGGAGGCCATCTTCGAGGAATCGAAACGACTGAGTTCCACGGTGAACGATTTTCTGGACTACGCCCGACCCAAGCAGCCCAAACGGGACCGGGTCGATCTGACGGCCGTGACCCAAAGGGTGGTCGATTTCGTCAGTGGGGAGTGGCAGAGCCGGGGGGTCGGCATAGTCTTCAAGCCGTCAGGGCCGTCGGAGGTCCTGGGTGATTCCGATCTGCTCTACCGCGCGGTCTACAACCTGGTGGTCAATGGCTGCCAGGCCACGGAATCCTCGGGCGGGTCCGTGGAGATTCGGGTCGAGGCGGGACCATCCCCATCGGTCGTGATCACGGATCAGGGCCCGGGCTTTGAGCCGGAACTGCTCGACAAGTATCTGGAGCCGTTTTACACGACCAAGGATTCCGGTACCGGCCTGGGCCTGGCCATCGTCGACACCATCGCCCAGGGCCACGGGGCCGCCCTGATCCTCGAAAACAGAAAGGACGGCGGGGCCCTGGTCCGCCTGACCTTCAGCGACCGGCCCGTCTGATCAATAGCAAGAAGGAATCATGTCCAAGCATATCCTGATCCTTGACGACGAAAAGAACTATCTGCTCATTCTCCAAGCCCTTCTGGAGGAGGAAGGCTACAAGATCACGGCCCTGTCCGACCCCCAGCTGGGCCTGGCCTTTCTGGAGGAGTCCGAGGTGGACGTGGTCATCACCGACATGAAGATGCCGGGTCTCAGCGGAAGCCAGGTCCTTGAACACGTGCGCCGCAATTTTCCCTACATCCCGGTCCTGATCATGACCGCCTTCGGAAGCATCGACCACGCCGTGGAGGCCATGAAGTGCGGGGCTTTTGACTACATTTCCAAGCCTTTTGCCAACGACGAATTGCTTCTATCGGTGGCCAAGGCCATGCAGATGGCCCAGGCGGAACAGCAGAACCGGATTCTGCGCCGGTCCCTGGCTGAGCGCTACGCCAAGAACCTCATCGTCGGCCAGAGCAAGGCCATCCAGGACGTCCTTCGGCTGGTGGAGCGGGTGGCTCCGACCCGGAGCACGGTTTTGATCACCGGGGAGTCGGGCACGGGCAAGGAGATGGTGGCCAGGGCCATCCACTACTCGTCGGATCGGCGGGACAACGCCTTCATCTCCGTGAACTGTATGTCCCTGAACCCCGGAGTGCTGGAGAGCGAGCTGTTCGGGCACGAAAAGGGTTCCTTCACCGGGGCCGTGGCCCGCAAGAGCGGTCGGTTCGAGTTGGCCAGCAACGGGACCCTTTTCCTGGACGAGATCGGGGAGCTGTCTCCCGAACTCCAGGTCAAGTTGTTGCGGGTTCTCCAGGAGAAGAAGTTCGAGCGTGTCGGAGGGAGCGAGACCATCAGTGCCGATTTCCGTCTGGTGGCGGCCACCAACAAGGATCTTCGCCGCCTGGTGGAGGAGAACCGGATGCGGGAAGACCTCTTTTATCGCCTGAATGTGGTCAACATCGAGATTCCGCCCCTGCGGGACCGGCTGGACGACGTCACCCTGCTGGCCGGGCATTTCCTGCTTCGGTACAGCGAGGAAAACAGGAAGCAGATCAAGGGGTTCTCGGCCGAGGCCATGCAGGCCCTGTCCGGGTACGACTGGCCGGGCAACGTCCGGCAGCTCGAGAACGTGGTCGAGCGCTGCGTGGTGTTGTCCCAGGGCCAGGTCATCGAAATCGACGATCTCCCTCCGGAACTCCGGGACGAGGACCGGCAGCTGAAAAGCGCCGTGGATCTTCTGCCTCTTCAGGGGAATCTGTCCGAGACCCTGGAAAAGATCGAGGCCGCCCTGATCCGTCGGGCCCTAGCCAAAAGCGACTTCGTCAAGGTCAAGGCCGCCGACCTGCTGGGTCTGTCCAAGAGTCTGCTTCAGTACAAACTCAAGAAATACAACATCGAGTCCTGATCGTGATGAGTTCGACCCTGACGGCCATCTTTCTGGCCGTCATCTTTTTTGCCGGGTTCACCCAGGGCCTGACGGGCTTCGGGTCCATCCTCATTTCCGTGTCCATTCTGGCCATGGTCATGGATCTTCAGCTGATCATCCCCTTGGTCAG
>RZZR01000110.1 GCA_009929795.1 Deltaproteobacteria bacterium
GTCCGGCGTTCGCTTTCGATCTCGGTGATCCTCACATACTGCGAAACCCCGGTTTGTATCCGGAGGAAAAGGACCTCCCCGACCTTGGGCTGGCCCCACCCCACGGGTTGCCAGCAGACAATCGTCCGCATCCCGGCCGGGTGCAGGCCCATCAAAAAAAACGTAGCCCGGGGCCCCTGGATGACATACTGCTCGACCCGGTCCCGGGCATCCTCCCGCCGGTCCGTGGGGTCCCCCTCGGAAAACATGGTCACGGAAACCAGGGGGTCGTCCGGGGGGTCGGTCAGGATGGCGTGGGCCCCGTAATAGGTTGACTGGTCGGCCGTATCCACGAACGGAAAGCATTTCCGCATGGAAACCCGGCCATAGACCCGGTCCAGGCGGGAAATGTCCGGGAACAGGTTATTGACCGAGCCGTCGGGCACTTCGTTCCCGGTCATGCGCCCGCCGGCGTCATCGCGGTCGGTCAGCTCCTGTGAGGCCATGAGCTTGATGTCGGATTGGGTTATTGGCATTGGGGTTCCTCATATTTGGCGGGTTTCTGTGCGGGCGACGCATGCGTCGCCCCTACGCCCCTACACGGTCAAAAATTTCAGGGTGACCTCGTAAAAATCGGCGTCGGCCGGATCGGCGTATTCAATGACCGGAACGGCCGTCAGGGCCGGGCCGTCGTGGTCCCATCGGACGTCAAACTCCCGCTCATCGTGCAGGGTCAGGGTCATCTCGCCGTTGGTGATCACCAGGGCCCGCAGGGTTTCCACCTCGGCCTTGGTCACCCAAGCGTTGGCCAGGGTGATGGGTCTGCCGGACTGCTTGGCCGTGGTTTCCAGGACCATGGCCCCGGACAGGGAATAGGCTCGGGCCTGGCCGACCGGGCTCCAGTCGTATTCGTCGGACCAGCAGAAATTCGGGTCCAGGGTGGTGGAATCGAGGGTGATGGGCATACTTTACACCGCCGCCGTCAGACCGGCCTCGTTCAGGATTTTCAGCATGGTCTCGGCCTCCTTTTCGCCGAACAGACCCGAGGCCGTCCGGCCATTGGCCCCCTGCAATTTCACCGTGACGGTCTTGTTGGCCGAGGCCGTTGCCGATCCCACCATGCCGCCGTCGGCAAATTTCTTGGGCTGGTTCAGGGCATCGAAAAAGCCCCGCCCCAGGGCCGAAACCACGGACTGACGCATGACGTATTCGCCCGGGGTGAGCATGGCCCGGACCGAGTCCATGCCGGGGATGCCGCCCTGGACAGGACCGCCTTCGGCAAACCCCATGGGCCAGTTGAAGCCCATGGGCCCGACGAGTGGTGACCACAGGGGCGTCAACCGTTTCTTTAGAGTTTCGAGCCATGATTGCAGATGCGCCGGGCGATCCTCTGCCCCCGGCAACACACCAACAGCCATAAGCCGCCTACTGGCCGAGTCTCTGGTTTCTCCAACCTTTGCGGCTCCAGACGCTGCAAGCTGCCATGCGCGGGCCATCCGCGCTAAGACCATTTTTACCCCGGCAGACTCCGGAGGGCGGCCCATGGCATTGTCGATATTTGCCTCCTCAAGCGATTCAAGCCCTTCCTCCCATGCACTACTAAACATCTCCATCGTGGGAAGTAGTGGCGTCCTAAAGGCTTGCCCTGCCATATAGCGCGGCCACCCAGACACTTCTTCACGTACAATCTCCGACTCTATTTCGAACTCTTGGGAATCAACGTCTTTGTCTGAGCCAAGTTGTCGCTCATGCAGCATCTTCCAAATATAGTACGGGTACACCACCGACTTGCCACCGCTCTTTGATCCCCCGGACTTCCCGTCTTTCTCGGCCGTCAGCCGCGCGTTGCGTTCCTCGGTGGATTCCATGCCCTGACGCATGCCGGACCTGGTGGTCGATCCGGACGATCCGGAATCCTGGGAGGCGTACCGGGCGTCGCGGTCGTCGGCTCCTTTTTTCTGCCTCTTTTTGAACTCCTCGTACCACGAGCCGACCTTCCCGCCCGAGGCGAAGGCGGGCAAAAGGCCGTGATTCAGAGCGTCGAACAGGCCCGGCCCGTATTTTTTGACCGCGTCCTTGCGGATGACGTACTCGCCCCGCATGAGCAGGGCCGGGACGTCGTCCACGGACCCGTCGCCCGGGATGCGCCCCTGGGGGCGGGACCATCCGGCCGGGCCGCCCAGGGCGTTTTCCTCGACCTTCTTGACATGGACCGTGTGGGTGCTCGACGTGTCCTTTCTGATCTCGCCAAGCTTGGCCAAGGCCTCCTTGTCGTCCAGTTCGATCTTGGCCTCGATGTTCTTGGCCTCGATGGCTTCGAGTTCTTTCTTGAAATCCCCGGCCTGCTCGGTGAGCCCCTGGAGCTTTTCGCGCAGGGGCTTGGTTTCCGCGTCGAGCTTGGACAGGGCCTTTTCCCTGGACTGATCCAGTAAGTCCCAAGACTTGGTGGTGATATTTACCGCCTTGTCCGTGTCCTCGATGCTGCCAGCCAAACCCTTGGCGTGTTCGGCGTGGGTCTTGGCCAGGTTGACCTGGTGCTCGAACGCCGCCTTGCCCTCCTCGGTCTGGTCCAGGCGGTGCTTCTCGGCCTCCACAAGGGCCTCTTCGGCCTTGGCCAGGTGCTCCTTGGACCGCCTTTCAGCGTCGTCCGACTTCTCGCGTTCGCTCCAATTCCTGGACCTGATGGAAGCCAGGTCATTTTCCCGGCCGATGGCGTTGTTGACCCGTTCCGCGTCGAGCTTGTTGTAACTGTCTGTGTATTTGGCCAGGGCCTTCCTGGTCTCGTCCAGTTCGTTCTGCACCTTGGTCAGGTCTTTTTGAACCTGATCCGCCGACCGGCTCATGGCCCCCATTGACCATCCCGCGTCATTAAGGTGGGTCCGCAGTTTCTGAAGCTGTCCGCCGACCTCGGCCACCAATTTTTCCTGTTTATTCAACTCCGCAGTGGCGGCCTTGGCACTATCGGTCAGAGTCCCGTACCAGGTCGTTTCCGAGGCCTTGGCCCGCAGCTCGTTGGCCAGGGCCACATGATGGGCGTAGGCCTTGGACAGGTCCCGCTCCAGCCCCGACAACTGCTCCGGGGCCTGCCCCAGCCAATCGTCCGGCAAGCGAACGTCCTTGAAGTCCTTGAACTTCTCCTGGAGGCGCACGGCATTGGCCCGCATGTTCTCGGTGGCCTCAGCGGCCGCGTTTAGGGCCTGCGTCAGCTGGAAGAACTCATAGGCGGCCTCTGCAATCTTGATCGCCCCCAGGATGGCAAGTACCGGAAGGCAGACCGCATTGAAGGCCTTCATGGCCGTTCCGGCGGCGGTCGTTGACGCAGCCAAAGCCCGCATCCCGGCGACAGCATTCGTCAATCCAGTGACCATGGAGCGCAGGCCAAGGTTCCAGATGGCCAGGGCGGCCCCGCCTGAAGCCAGGGTGCCAATCAAAATTTTGGTCCCCTCGTCGGCGTACTTGAATCCGTCGATAAAGGACCGGATAGCCTGGACTATTGGAAGCAATCCATCGACTACGACCTCCATGGCCTGATTTTTGAGAATGGACAGCTCATTGGTGAGAAGCTGAAGCTGGTTGGCCGGGGTGTCGGCCATCTTGCCGTAGGCCTCCTCCATGGAGCCGGAAGCCTTGTCCATGCCGGACAGCACGTCCTTGAGCCCGTCCAGATTCTGGGTCAGGGACAGGACTCCGGTCCGGGCCTCGGCGTCAGGGATGAGCTTGCGCATCTGGTCGATGGACAGATTCTTCTCGGCGATCTTCTCCAGGGTGGGGATGAGCCCATTCCAGGTGATGCCAAGCTCTTCCATCTGGGCTTTGGCCTCAGGGGTGGCCGCAGCCAGGGCGTTGATGGCCCCTTTCAGGGCCGTGACCGATTGCGGGGTCTTGATCCCGGCCTTGGTCATGGAGGCGATGGCCGCGGCCACCTCATCGTAGGCCACCCCGGCGGCCTTGGCCGTGGGCAGGGCGTCGCCTATGCTCTGGGACAAGGCCGGGAAGGTGGTCACGCCGGATTTCACGGTCTGGAAAAGGACGTCGTAGATCCGGGAAAGCTCGGAGGTCGAGAGGCCGTAGGCGTTCATGACCCCAAGGCCCGCATTGACGGCGGTCTTGGTGTCCGTGACTCCGGCCACGGCCGCCTTGGCCGACAGCTCAAGAACAGCTGTTGATTCAGTCAGCGATACCCCGGCCGAAATGATGTCATACTCGGCGGCGGCCAGGACGGAAGCCGCCTGGGGAACCCGGCGGGAAATCTGCTCGATTTCCCCGCGCAAGCCCCGCATCTCCTCGGCGGTGGCGTCGGTCAGGGTGGAGACCTCGGCCATGCGGGTCTGGAATTCGGAAAACGACTGAAATGCCTTGACCGCGCCGTAAGCCGCCCCGGCCAGAGCCAGGAGTCCGGTCTTGGCGTCGCCCAGGCCCTGGCCGAGCCCCTGGACGTGTTTGCGGCCCTTGTCCAATTCCTGATTCAGCTGGCCCTGGGCCTTTTCAGACCCCTTGGTCGCGTCGGTGGTCTTGGTCAATGCGACGCCCAGGTCCTTGCCCACGGCCTCGCCCATGGCCTTGACCTGTTCCAGGCCCTTGACCACGGCCTCGATGATGATCTGAACCGTGTTAGCCATGGATCAGCCCTTTCAGCCAGCCATCGGTCAAAACCTCGGTCAGGGCCTCGATTTCGCCGTCCCGCTTGGCCCGCTCCCAGATGGGCCTGGCCATGGCGTATGGTCCGTCCATGGTCGCCCCGGCCAAAGCCACAGCGTCAAAACCGTTCTGAATGGCGGCAATGACGGCCAGGTGGGCGGAGGTGCCAACGGCTCGGTGGTAGGTGATGGATTCGCGGGTCCAGATGGTTGTAGGGGCGGCTGGTTTTGTACGGCCTGATTTCTGTAGGGGCGACACATGCGTCGCCCTTACGAGCCAATCCGGCAATTTCTCGGGGTGGAGGGTGGCCGCGAAATCGGCCGGGCCTCGCCAGGCGGCGATTTCCTCGTTGATGAGGCAGACGGCCGCGCCCTTGTTTTTTCTGAGCCAGGCCTTGGCCTGTTTGGCGCCCCCGGGGGCCGACCCGACGATGATGATTTTCCGCATGGGGTCCCCCTGCTGATTTTCGATTTCAGGGCCGTTTCGATGCCCGGGCGGCCCAACATACCTTTTTCGGCATTCGTGAAATTCTAACGCATGACTAACGCGGTTCTAGGGGCATGCCCGCCTCCACGCAGACCAGGAAAAACCCCCATCCATAATCCCAGGCGTTGACATGGCCGCGTTCGATCAGGCGGCAGACGGCCCGGTCGATGTCTCCAGGCTGGACATTTTCCGGCCGAGATCGGCCAGACGCAGGATCAGCCCGGACAAAAAAGGGTTGGCCTCCCCAACCTTGGCGACCACGGTCTCCAGTTCGGACGGAGCCAGGTCCAAGGCGTCAAGGTCGTCCAGGGACAAGCCCAGGGAAGCGGCCACAATCCCCCCGCTGATGCCGGATTCGGGAAACAGCATGTCGATCAGATGGGGTTGGTAGGCATTGGCCATGGCGTCCAGCAGCTCCCGGATCTGGGCAACGGACAATTCCCTGGCCGTGAAGGCCTGGTCGCCTATTTTGAATTCGATGATTTTGCGCATGTGGTGTCCTGTTGTTGGGGCGATTCATGTAAGGGCGACGCATGCGTCGCCCCTACGGATTATTCGACGATGGTCGCCCGGAAATACTGACTAATACCTGCGGCCTGGGTGGTGTCCTTCAGGACCTTGCCCGTGACCTTCAGGCTGGCGTAATCGCTGCCGAGCAGGGCCAGGTCGGCCAGGGCACCCAGCTTGCACCGCCAGGCCTCGACGTTCACGGGGGAACCGGTGCGGGCCTCGTTCAGACCCTCGAAGAACAGCTCGTACTCCTTGGAAGAACTGACCAGGGCCTGGATCACGTTCTGGGCGCCGTAGGAATAGGTGACGGTCAGGGTTGAGCCGTCCACGATGTCGCTGTCAGGGGTGATGTAAATCCCGCCAGTGCGTACCTCATAGTCTTTGTCAGATCCGGCCTCGTAGGTGATGGATCCGCCTTCGCTCTTGACCACCACGGTAGATGGGTTGGCGTGGGCCAGCTTGACCAGGGCCCCCTTGCGGGCCGTGACGGTTTCCGGATCACCGGCGGCCACGGTCCCGGCGGAAACGGCCGAGGCCGAACCGTACAGGGCCCGGGCCAGGTTGGCCGGAGTCAGCTCCTCAAGGCTCATGTCGATGGCCACGCCCTTGATGCGCCGGACCTCGTTCAGGACGCCGCCGCCCACGTTGCGGAAGTCCTGCTGCTCCTTGATCTCCTCGTCCACCTTGAAGGACAAGGACGAGCAGTTGCCGATCTCGATCAGGCCGGCCGCTACGTTGGACCTGTCGCGCAGGTAGATTTTTCCGACCCCGATATAACTGTAATCTGCCATTTCTATCTCCTTCTTGCCGTGATTTCATAAACCGACCGGACGGCCACGGTATCCGCCCATTGGTCTGTTTCCATCTCCCGAACGACCACAAGGCCGATGCCGGATCCCCCATAGGCGGACAGAACTTCGTCCGCCGTGTCCAAAGCCAAGGCAAAGGCCCTTGAGAGCACGGTCGTTGCCTGTCCTGTGATCTCGGTCCGCACGTCGGGCGGACCGGCCACGCAACAAATCACCTCCACGGTCCAGGTTGGCCGCGTCGAAACCGACCCCTGGCGGGTAGGGGCGGCGGCCGCGTTGGATCTTTCAAGCGGAGCCACCGACCGGATCAGAACATGCAGGCGGTCCGGGGCCGGGGAATCCACCTTGACCCCGGTCTGGATCAGAGGAAGGTTTCCGGTAGCCGACTGGGCCAGGGTTCGCAGGCCCTGGTGGCCGACCAGGGCCTCCACAAGCACGGTCAAAAGCTCTGACGATTTCAACTCAAAACCCCGTATCGCCGGAGGGCTCCATAAAATTTTTCCTCGAACCATTTAGCCGCCGGGCCCGAGATGTTTTGTCGGACCGGACCCCAGACCGGCCGGGCCGGGACATTGATTGACCCCGTACTTTTGCGAAGGGCGAAGTATTCCCAGCCGCCGTGTTTCGGCATCCGTCTCCCGGGTCTCCATCCGGCGGCCCGCTTGGTGGCCGCGAATTTTCGCCGCATCTTGTCGGTCACGGCAAAGGACCGGCCTTTCTCATGCTTGTCGGCCATACTCGCCAGGCCGTGGTCCATTTTCCCGTAGGCGTTTTGCCCTTTTCCTGATCGACCAAGGGTAATCATCGCTTCATTTCCGTCGGGGGCGGCCGCATAGCGCACGAACCGCCCGAACCAGGACATACCCGGCTCTTTCCCGCGCTTGGTCCATTGCTTGCCCTTGTTTTCCCGAAACATCCGAGACAGGCCGTGGGTCGATTGGGGCAGGGCCTCGTATGCGGCCCGGATCTCGCCCCGGATCATCCATCCTGTTGACTTCAGCGCCGAGACCTTGGCCCGCTCGAACTTCCCCCCGGCCTCGGACAAGGCGATGGTCAAGGGCTTCAGGCCTTCGGTCCGTATGTCGATTTTCACTTGAGCCCCCTGGAATGGCTGACATAGAGTTTCCAGACCGCGCCCAGGCCCCGGCGGTTGATGGTCTCGCGGTCGGATCCGGCCG